>CAYPDL010000001.1:0-7917 GCA_964409475.1 uncultured Desulfobacteraceae bacterium
GTTCGTTGTATTTGGGAAGATGTCTGTTTCTTGCCATGTCGGAGTTCCGTCGTTAGATACTACAGATTCACGTCAACCGGCCTCTCCCGGGATTAAAATCATTCTGTGTGTATGGTTATGAAAGTTGAAATGTACGGATCTGGGTTGAAGATTTTCGCTCCCGACAGGCTGAAAAGACTTCTGTCAGGAGATGGGTAGTATGTATTTGAGAGGATAGTCAACGCTAACGCGGCTCATGGCTGAGAGCTCATGGAAATAGGGCGCAAGGTTAATGGCTGATGGTTCATGAAAACCTCGGTGAGGTTTGGGTGCTGGGAATTCGGTAATTGTGGGGGATAATAGTGCAACTGATGGGTATGTCAAGCAAAAATTGAAAAAATTGGGGAGGATGCGTTCTCGGCTTCCCACCGAAAGCAAACCCGAGATGGGCCATTGATCCGGATGCGGCATCGGCCTTTTCTGTCCCTTCGAGTACATCAAAGCGGTTCCCTCTGCTTTCCCGATGGCTTGGATGCACAGTTCAGCACCTAACCGGCATTTTTTTCGAGTCCTTCAACCTCTGCGATGAGGACAGACAGATTGGGTCGGTTAACGCTTATTGCTGGGGCGGGAATACGGTTGCGTTTGATGTCGGGCGGAACATGCTTATGATGCGGGTAGGTTGCGGCCAATGTCGGGTCGTTGGGATGTGGAAAATCATCATACCAGTACAGCCGCTCCTCTCCTCGATAGACTTCATACCCATAAGAGGATATCACTCCTGCCTCAAAATCCAGTTCCTCTCTGATTCGCAATCGAAAGCCCTTCATCAGATGGATCTCGCCTTCGGCAACACCGGTATAGGGGCTGTCGGACCACACCACAAGGGTCGAATGTTGCACAGATGGCCGGGCACCTATGGCAGCGACATAGCGGGCATAGGCGGCCAGCGATCGGAGCGAATCGTGGTGCGCCATCGTTAGTAGGACGGCTGAAAGCGCAGGGCCTTCAAGAAGTCGCCCTCCGCAATTTGTTCACGGTAGGCGCTTTTTCGGCGTTGCCAGGTTTCATAAATACCCTTCCATCGGCTAAAATCGGCGCGGGTTTCGTCGTACTCGTCGTAGTGCGCCAATTCACCGGACATGAGGGCATGATAGAAATCCTCGCTGAGAACGCCGTATTTCTCTTCGTATAAGGTCAGACGACGTTCCAACAGTTTCATCTCGATGACCAACTCATGAATTTTCATACTGTCCTCCAGGCAATGTGCAGCAAATTTCAAAATAGGGTGCCTTCAGGCATCATGTTGGCATCAAAAGTGCCTCATTGCAAGCCATTTGTTTCGATCCAATGGCAGAAACGTTGGAAGGAACTTCCTCGATGGTGCCCGGTCCGCCGAGGTCGTGGAGGGCCTGGAGCGATGGATTCAGGAGTTCGTTGTATTTGGGCAGATGGCTGTGTTTTGCCATGTCAGGGTTCCATTGTTAGATGTCAGGCATCCATGTGGACCGGCCTATTCCGGGATTAAAATCATGAGAAGGGATCTGTGCTCACTTCGACGAATCGGCGCCCATTTTATGGCGTAATGTCTTGAATATCGAAGGATTATCAACAGCTATATGCATAAGCCCCCAAAAAACACCTTCACTTCTTGCGTGGCACTCGGGAAGTGGGGCTCTCATCCTCTCCTGCCGGCTCAAAATTGCGTTTGGCCGCCAGGAACGTCGGAAGGTGGACAAGAAGATGCCAGAGGCTCCTCCTGTGCTGCCAGAGCCTTTTTCGAAATCGTTTGCGCCAATCCGGATCTGAATAGAATCTTTTGACAAATCGATTGTAAAGTTCTTCGAGTCGTTCTTTTGACGCGATCCCCTCCGGGATGAAGACAAAGTTGAGGCAGTTCATCTTCCGCCAGTCGTTGTCAAAGCTCCCTGAATCGAATATCGTGGACCACACGGGCGCCCCGGGAAAGGGTGTAAACTTGGACATGTTCATGTCGTCAAGCCCGAGGGAGATGACAAAGTCCCCGCTCCTCAGGATGGACGCCTCCGTATCTCCGGGCAGCCCCATCATGAACAACCCCTTTGCCCTGAGGCCGTTGGCCTGAATACGTCTCACCGTATCCCTCACCTCCTCGAGGCTCACTCCCTCCTTAAAAACCTCTATCTGCCGGGGGTCCCCGCTCTCAATTCCCAGGGAGATCTGGAGACAACCGGCATGTTTCAACATTCGCAGCAGGTCATTATCCGCATGCCCCACACGTACCGCGCAGTTGAACTGGATGCCCAGCGGCCTTGAGACCAGACGCTCGCAGAGTTCCCGGATACGCCGACGGTGTGCGGTAAAGAGGTCGTCGTAAATGTTGATATGACGGACACCAAAACGCGTCCGAAGGTAACGCATGTGCTCATAAATATATTCAGCCGAGTTGTAGCGATACCCCTTCTTGAAGACAGACCGGTCGCAGAATGAGCACTGATAGGGACATCCCCTGCTGGTGATCATGGTCGCGCCCGGGCCCAGGATGTAGCTGAAAAGAGGGAGATTGTACCCCTTGGGGAACCCCGCCAATTTTTCATAAGCGGGAAATGGGAGTGCGTCCAGATCCGGGATATGGGCCCTCGGCGGGTTGGTTATTGGTTGGTTGTGATCCCTGAAGATCAGGCCGTCAATCCGTTGAGGGTCCTCCCCGGATGCAAGGGCTTCCAAGGTCCCTTCCCCTTCACCGGGGCAGAGGAAGTCAATGTTGCCGTATTCCTCAAGGATGCCGGCCCCCAATGCAGAGATATGCACCCCGCCAAAAACCGTTTTGATCCGGGGCCGGGCGCCCTTGATCATGGTTGCAAGCTCGTATCCGTCAAGAAACCCGGATGTGGTCGCAGAAAAACCTACCATGTCGGGACAATAGTCAAGGATGATCCCGGCGTTGGCTGTATTCCCCTGGGGGGCTCTGGGCCCCAGGCAGTCGTGAACAAACACCTGGTGCCCTGCCCTTTCGAGGCATGCGGCGATGGAGAGGAGGCCGAGAGGCGCCATTCGATTGGCCGTTGGCGTGATGTCCCGTTTTCCCGGCACCCAGTTGGAGCCGGCTGGATGAACAAGTACCATTCGCATTTGAAATCCTCGTAACTCAAGTTTCGTACCCTTTCGGTGCCAGTCTGAAGGCCATCAGGTCCGTGGGGGTCTCTTTTTAAAAGGACGCAAATCCTTATGTCATTCCATAGGAACGGCAGTGAGGCCGTGAAATACATTACCGGACAGCCCCAGGAGAACCTCGTTTAAAAAGGCATGCCTCCTCTGCCTGTCCGGAACCGCATATTGACAGTCAAGGGGGCGTTCTACGTCCTTTGGAAGAATCTGTTGCGTCCATTTAAAAAGAGACCCCCACGGGCCGGTCATGTCGAGATATCTTCTATCAAAAAGCTGAAAACTTTACAAAGCCTCGTTTGTTTCAGGGCGGTTTCAGGCTTCTTTCTTTCGACGATTTACGATCTTCCGGTGTGGCCAGGGGAGAATGGATCTCAGGGTAAGCTTGGCATTGAGTCGACTGAGCTGGAGGTTATCGAAGAAGAGGTGAAAATGGGTAATTCGCTCCTCTCCCTGGGGATAATAGACAGAGATATCCGTCTCTATCAATTCAACGCCTGCCCAGGCCGCCTTGACCAACACCTCGATCTCAAAGGTGTACCGCTTTTCATAAAGTTTCAAGTTTTCAAGGACCCATAGGGGATAGACGCGAAAACCGCTCTGCGCATCGCCCAAATCCCTGCCGGTCTGGAGCCTCAGCCAGAAGTTGGAAAAGCCCCTTCCGAACCGATTTGCACGAGGGACATCCGCATGTCCAAAGTCGCGTTTCCCAACGATAATTGCATCCGGATATTTTTCTATTAAAGGAAGGAAGCGCCTGAAATCCTCCGGGTTGTGCTGACCATCGGCGTCAATGGTTGCGATATGGGTCATGCCCAGACGCCGCGCCTCCCGGGCTGCAGTTAAAATGGCCACACCCTTGCCCAAATTCTTTGGATGACGAACCAGATGCACATTGAGGCCCTGAAGCGGGCTTACGACGTCATCGGTGCTGCCGTCATCGACCACCATCACCCGGTCGTGGACCTGAAGTGCCTGGCTGACAACGCTTCGAAGGGTCGCAGCGTGATTATAGACCGGTATGACAATCGCCATTCGGAGCCGGACGGAATCCGGGAGATCCTTAGACGTTGCAGCCTCCAAATCAGGGATGGGAGGGGCTGTATTTGAGGGCATTATGTTCACTTGGGGGATGAAGCCAAACACGCCTGCGCCAGTTCGATCAGGGTCTGGATCGCTTTCCCGTTGAAACGGACGATACAGCGTTTGTTCAGATCGAGGTTACCATAGGGGGATCGCTTTGATTCCGCAACCTTTTCCAGCACAAAAAAAACTGCCCCCGCAGGTGTGTTGCCTGACAGGGGAATTTCAGACGGACATCCCAGGTCACAGATGCCGCATACCATCTTTTCGATTTCACCACCGGCAATGCTCTCCAGGGCGGCATGCAGGCAGGCCATCCCCGAAGGAGAACTCTCATTGATCACATAGCCGCTCCCTGTGAGTCCAAAGCAGACCGCCGCCTCCCCCAGAAAACAGTTGGGGAGGGTATAAGAAAAGAGCGCCGGACTGGCCATGGGCCCCCCATTGGGCATCACTGTGTCAAAATATGCGATATCGGTCTGGAGACACCCATAGGCACTGGCTGCAATGATACCCATATCACGCTTTTGTGTCCATTTATCCAATTGTGCATCCTTCAAGGCAAATCCGATGGCTGCCAGGCCCAGGCGGGACAGGTCATCCATCCTTCCAAAGTGGGGGTAGGATTTATCAAAAACCCGTTTTCGGTTGACTCGGGGCAATTCACCGGTTGTCACGGCAAAATCATTCCGGTCGCCTCCCATACCCATCCCGGCAACGGTTACCCAGCCCAGACCGGTGACCAAAGCGATCACTTGGGGGCCCCCTTTCCCAGGATAATCGCGGCATTTATTCCACCGAATCCCGAATTCGTAGACAAAAGACAGTCGCCGGAAATACTCACGGGATCCCCGTGGATGCATCCTTCTGCTCCGGTTTCCGGTTCCAGGAAACCCACAGTGGGAGGCGCCGTCTGCGAAGAAAGGACCTTTACGCCCAAAGCCACTTCGATGCCTCCTGCAGCGCCCAGGGTATGACCTATCGAGCCTTTCACAGCAAAAACAGGGAATTTTCGGTCACCAAACACACCATGGAAGGCAGTCAGCTCCATGGCGTCATTATGGACTGTCCCGGTACCGTGGGCGCAAATGGCCGATATCTGTTCCGCCTTCAGATGTGCCTGCTTCAACGCCCGTGAGATTGCTTTTATCAGACCGGAGCCGTCTCTCGCCGGGGCAGTAACGTGCGCAGCATCGTTGGCTGCGCCCCATCCGAGAATTTTTCCCATGGCAGATCTGTTCTCTTTACGGGCCCGGTGCGGACTCATCAATAGCAGGGATGCCGCGCCTTCCCCCAAGGACATCCCCGTCCTTCTCCGGTCAAATGGCATGCACGGGACAGGCGACAATGCGCCTAATGATGAAAAGCCGGAGAATACGAATTCCGTCACCAGATCCGCACAACAGACCAGCACAACATCTCTCATGCCAGAGGCGATCATGGCCGCTCCCCTGGCCACGGCAATGGTGGAGGAGGCGCAGGCCGCGCTTATATTCATTCCCGGCTCTCTCAACCCGAGCCGCTGACCTATAGCTTCTGGTATGGAAGAAAGGAGGATATCACGGTAATCGGCATCGTCCCCTCTTCGTATTCGCTCCAGATTGTCTATCCCTGCCTTGGTTGTCGCTGTAATCAGAAAGGCATCCGATGGGACCGGCCCGATCTCCTTTATCAGCCGATCGAGCAGATCGTGTATCCTGGATTTCTTGCCCACAGGGGCCAAATCCGGGATACAGGCCGCAACATCAGACTTGTAATTAGTTGTGGCAAACCTGGACACCGGTCTGATGCCAGTCTGACCGGCCAGGAGCCTCTCCCACAATTCCTGGAGGCTGCTGCCCAGAGAACTAACCGCGGCAAGGCGGACGATCCATGCCTGGGCAGGGTCAGAATTCATCAGCTCACCATTTTCCAAGGGATCCCCGTCAACAGTCAATTTCCCTGTTATGGCCTGCCAATTTCTCCATGGCAACCCGTGTCGCCCACCGAAAAAATACCCTCGCATATTGCGCGCCGGCAAGATACATCCCAGCAATAAAAACAAGGTGTGACAACCCGTAGGTCATGGGACCGCCGATGGTCACGATGAGGGGTTCACGCAGATGTATGGAAACGATTCCCAGTAGGCCTACGGCGGGCCAGCCGATAATGTAGCTGATGCCTATGGCCGATATGCCAACGATCATTCGCGGACTGGGCCGCTGTCGAAATGCGCTCAGATCGGCCTGATCCTCCATCGCGGTGCGGACAAAATGCGTGCCCGCGATTTTTGTCAAAATCTTTCCCTTTACCCGTTTCATGATTCCTGTCGGTTTTCAGAAGATCGTCAAATCAGGATGCCCAAACGAAATTGGGTTGAATTCTTTTATAGAACTATGTAAATACATTGCCATGTAAATTTCCTGTTTTCTTTCTAAAATCATCCCGGAAAAGGTCAATACAATGATCTAAGATCTCAAAGCGCCTTTTCCGGAGAAACAGATTCTAAGTTAAACGCCCTTGTACAATCAAGTTTTTTGATAAAAATGGCTCACCATTGAAGACGGTTTTCATTTCAGGTTCCATCTGATTCTTTTAAGACCTGTGGGTGTGGTTGCAACAGGACCGGAGAATCTGCCGTGTGCTGGGAATATTTCGACAAGATCTACTGCATTTCGCTGGTTGAACGATCAGACCGCCGAGAAGAGGCCAAAGCTCAGTTTAAGGCTGTCGGCCTGTTAGAGAAAGTTGAGTTTTTTCTTGTAAACAAGCATCCTTTTGACTGTGAACAGGGCATCTATGAATCTCATATTCTCTGTATGAAAAAAGGGCTCCATGCGGATGCTGCCAACATGGTGATCTTTGAAGATGATATCTGTTTTGATAGGTTTGCCCCTGAAACCCTCAGAAACTCGATTGATTTCATATCAACAAATACAAACTGGAACATATTGTTCTTGGGATGCATGGTCAAACAAAGCAACAGAACAGCAAACAGGTCCGTCCTGAATGTCCGGTTCCGAAGTCTATGTCACGCGTATGTGCTGAACCCCCACTTCGCAAGGCGCCTGGTGGACATCCCCTGGCAGAAAGTACCGTTTGATGACATGCTGCGAGACTTGAAGAATGATTGTTTTTACGCAGTCTATCCGTCTTTTGCATTTCAGAGCAACTCCCGTTCAGACAACCAGAGGTATCTCCCGTTGGACAGGTTCAGAAGGCTGTGTGGAGGATTTCAATGTTTACAGAAGATGAATGAATTCTATCATCTTAACAAAACAATCATCATCGGAATCCATATCCTTGTTGTATTCATACTGATTGGCATGCTGACGATCTCACAGAAATGAAATCCATCCCAATTAATTTTCGTGCCCTAATCCTTTCATGGGTTATCGTAGCGGCTCTTTTCGTTGCCGCCCTGTATCGGATCGAGATTGATACGGATATAACCCGTTATCTACCCCAAAAAGATCCTGTAATCTCAGATGCGGGATACATTTTTCTAAACCATCCTATCCAGGATCGACTCATCATTGATATCGGACATCCAAAAGGGGATCCGGATACCCTTGTCGAGTACAGCGAACGGGTAGAACAGAAGCTGAAGGAGAGTGGCCTTTTCAAAGAGGTTGGAACAGCAAATTTTCAAAACCTAATGCCTGAACTGATAGCTCATATCTTGAATAATCTGCCGGTCATGTTCACAGAAAGGGACCTCAACGACAAGGT
>CAYPDL010000001.1:8017-31967 GCA_964409475.1 uncultured Desulfobacteraceae bacterium
CTTTCCCAGACCGCTGCTCGGTCTTTTTGCCTTCCTGCCGGCAATCGCCGGGACCGTCGGCGCGTTTTTTCTTTTCTCTATCCTCCACAAATCCATTTCCATCATGGTCCTCGGCTTTGGCGCAGCGGTCATATCAATCACCGTGGACCATGCGATCGCCTTTCTCTTGTTTCTCGACCAGCCGCATACGACCTCTGGTAAAGATGCCTCCAGAGAAATACGCACAGTTGGATTGCTCGCCGCCCTGACCACGATAGGCGCTTTCGGCGCCCTCTGTGTCTCCGGCTTCCCCCTTTTTGAACAGATCGGCCAGTTCACCGCCTTCGGCATTGCATTCTCATTCATATTCGTTCATACGGTTTTTCCGACGATCCTCCCTTCCATGCCCCCTGCGAGGCCAAGGGCCCTACCTCTCCGGCCCATTGTAGGTACATTCTTCTCTTTAGGGAAAATGGGGGCCTTTGCCGCACTTCTTTTCGCTGTTGTAATGTGTTTTTTTGCAAAACCGGAATTCAATGTGAATCTGAATGCCATGAATACGGTAACTGCGGACACTGCTGCCGCCGAAAAACAGGTGGCAGATGTGTGGGGAAGCGACATGTTCCACAAAACATTCTTGCTGACAGAGGGGGAAAGCGTAGAGGATATTCAAAACAAGGGAGACAGGCTGCTGAAGTCGATGGAACCGGATATCGCGACCGGTTCAATTTCTTCCGGGTTTGTTCCATCAATGGTTTTTCCCGGCAAAGAGAGAAGGGAACAAAATCTGGAGGCATGGACACGATTCTGGAGCCCCGGCAGGATTGCGGAATTGAAAAGAAGGTTTTCAGTCGCATCTGAAATGGGTTTTGCGTCCGGTGCTTTTGAGCCTTTCTACAATACGGTTTTGAGGCCCTCCTTCCAGCTGGGACCGACAGATATTCCTGACAAATTCTTGGACTTTCTTGGAATCGCAAAAAGAGACGACGGATATAAATGGATTCAGTTGTCGAGCCTCACGCCCGGCGAATCATATGATGGTGAGAAATTCTACGCAACATACAGATCTCTAGGAAAAATATTTGATCCGTCTCTCTTTTCCATCAGGATGGGGAAACTCCTGTTCTCCACATTTACAAAGATGCTATTCCTGGTAGGATTAAGCGTGATCATTCTTCTAATCTTCTTCTTTCTTGACTGGAAACTCACGTTCGTATCCCTGCTGCCCATCCTGTTTGCACTCGTCAGTACGGTAGGGACCCTGAACCTTATCGGGCATCCACTGGATATACCGGGGCTTATGTTGTCAATCGTCGTTGTCGGTATGGGCATCGACTATTCCCTTTTCATTGTCAGGGCATATCAGAGATATGGAGATGATTCTCATCCTTCCTTCGAACTTATAAGAATGACGGTTTTTATGGCATCCGCATCCACGATCATCGGTTTTGCCGCCTTGACCTTTGCGGAACATTCGATGCTGAAAAGCGCCGGATTGACATCACTTCTTGGAATCAGCTATGCCCTTATCGGCGCGCTTCTCATATTGCCGCCCATCTTGAAACATATGTTCCAGGCCGATGCAAAAGAACCGGAGATGCCCCGAAAAAATTCCGACCTCATTTTAAGCCGATACAGGAAAATGGAGCCATATTTCAGGTTATTTGCTCGCTTTAAACTCATGCTCGACCCCATGTTTTTAGATCTGCCTCGCTTTTTTAACGCCTCCCGGGCTGTCAGAACAATTATCGATATCGGCATCGGATATGGGGTCCCTGCATGCTGGCTTCTTGAAAGATTTCAGGACGCAAAGGTCTATGGAATTGATCCTGATCCCGAGAGGGTCAGGGTTGCATCGATGGCAATCGGGGAGCGAGGCGTGGTCCAATGCGGCAATGCGCCGGATGTCCCCACGCCCCCGGAACCGGCAGATGCGGCCATTATTCTGGATGTCATACATTTCCTAAATGATGATGACTTGAAAATGACCTTGGAGAGAATCCGCAGGAACCTCAGTCATGAAGGGATCCTGGTCGTCAGGACCGTTATTCCTCCCCAGAAAAGCGGCTCCTGGATGTGGAAGATTCAGGCGACAAAACTCAGGATGTTCAAATCAACAGCATACTTTAGATCTGTTGAAAAGATCAACGAGATGATCGTTCATGCAGGTTTTACCTGCGAACCGGCAAGACCACTTCAATCCAATGAGGAATCCATCTGGTTCATTGGAAAGGCGGCGTAGTGAATATCTGTTCTTTCCGTGTTCATGGTTAAAGACATGGACAAACAACCCGCAAAGCTCCATTTTTCAAACGCCCAAAGGCTGGGATTCGTTTCATTCGCGGCAGCGATCTTGCTATGGTTTATTGACTTACAACTTTCCGTAGTTCCCCTGGCGATATTTCTCCTCCTATGTGTTGTGGCCCCGTTTGTACCACGCTTTAGTTTCTTCCTGCCCATCGTGAGCAAAGGGACGTCAGGAAAAAAGGCCGTCGCTATCACCTTCGATGACGGCCCTGACCCCCGCTCTACCCCCGCACTACTTCGACTCCTTCTAACATATCAAGTACAAGGAACATTTTTTGTGACAGGGCAAAAGGTGTCTCATCATCCCGAGCTGATTATGGAAATCCTGTCACTTGGACATTCCATCGGGAACCATTCCTACAGTCATGACAACTTTATCATGTTAAAAGGCGCCAAGGCCCTGATGAAAGAGATCCAATCCACGCAGGAAATATTAGGGAAATTCGGGATTACACCCCTGGCCTTCCGACCACCGGTTGGCATTACAAACCCGAGGCTATGGAAAGTTCTCCGAAAATCAGGTATGTACAATGTAAACTTCAGTTGCCGAGCCATTGATGGCGGGAACAGGTGGATTAAAAATCTCTCAAAAAGAATCCTGAAACGCCTCCGTCCCGATGATATCATAGCCCTGCATGATACCGTGCCTGCGGATGATGCCCTTTTTCCATATTGGCTGAATGAAATCGAGCTGATACTATCCGGCATAAGAGAAAAGGGCTTCACCGTCTACCCCCTGTCTCAACTCATAGGCCGGCCCGTGATGTTGACCAGAAACGAAGACCATGTTCAGTTTCCCAAACCGAAAAATCACCTGATCCAATTCCCCTTTGACCGCGGTCCCAACTTGTGCTAAGAGATACATATTCAGCGTGTATCAAACACAGGAGCAGAGAGAGATGAGTTCAGAGAGTCCCTTAAAAGACAAGGTCGTGCTGTTGGTGGATGACGAGCCCGATATCCTCGAAACCGTCGCAGAAGAACTTGATATGTGCATTACGCACAAGGCGACTGATTACGAACGGGCCCGTCAATATCTCCAGAGCTACACCTATGATATCGTCGTTCTGGATATCATGGGCGTCAACGGGTTTGATCTCTTGAAGATCTCCGTGGCCAAAGGGTTTCCTACCGTCATGCTCACGGCCCACGCCTTGAGCCCTGAAACCCTGAAGAAGTCCATCAAATTAGGCGCCCTTTTTCTCCTTCCCAAGGATAAGGTCTCGGAACTGAAACCATTCCTTGAAGAGATGGTCGTGGGCGGGGGCCAAACCGGATGGCAGCGGCTCTTTCACAGACTCGGGGAGTTTTTTGACCATCAATTCGGACATGACTGGAAAGAAAAGGACCAATTCCTCAAGGAATTCATAGAGGAGTTAAAGACCTAACGGGTAATGCTTGACAGTAATTGAGATCTTCACAGGCGTGCCAGGATTTCATCTACGTTGCAATGGGTCTCAAAATGGTCGGCAAGTCTGTCATACTGGTGAAAACGGGCAAGCCTGCCCGGCTTAGGGGATCTTTCTTTCAGCCCTTTGGCCCGTCTGATTCGGTTGAGGAAGTCCCCTCTAAATCCGGGTGAATCCAGGATGCCGTGGACATAGGTCCCGGAAATATGCCCTTCATTCAGCGCCCACCCGTCTTCCCAGACCTGGCGTTTTCCAGGCTCGTGTATCCGCAAGAAGGGCGCACCACACTTTCTTAAAATTCGGCTTCTGCCCATGTGGATCTCATACCCGCTGACCTTTTTTTTGTTTATCAAAGAGATCCCGGTCACCTTTCTCACCACCTTTTCCCCTTCAAGGATGGTCTCTAAGGGAAGGATACCAAGACCTCGGCTCATTTTGCTATCCGATTCCACCCCCAGGGGATCCCTTACTCTCTCGCCTAAGAGCTGATATCCCCCACATATCCCCAAGACCCATCCCCCTCCCTCTACGAAGCTCACGATTTGCTTTTTCCACCCGGACCGGCCCAGCCAGAGGGCGTCTTCCATGGTGTTTTTGGTCCCTGGAAGAACGAGGCAGTCATATTCAGGGGAGAGCTCGTGGGCCCTGAAAAGGTAATTTACGACCACATCCTTTTCTCTTTCAAGCGCTTCCATATCGGTAAAATTGGAGATGGCATTTAGCTTCAGGACAGCAATATTGACTGTCCTGGGGCCTATGGGTTTTATCATGCGCTTATCCTCCTGGACCGCCACCGAGTCTTCGGGATCGATGAGGATATCGGTATAAAACGGGATCAGTCCGAACCCCGGCTTACCCGTTTTTTCCTCTATGTATTGCATCCCCGACACAAAGAGCCTCGGGTCTCCCCGGAACTTGTTTATGAGGAATCCGATGGTGATCTCCCTCTCCTTTCGGGTCATAAGATGAAAGCTCCCGATTATTTGCGCAAAGACGCCTCCCCTGTCGATATCCCCAATCAAAATGCAGGGCGCCCCTACCTCACGGGCCATTGAAAAATTTACCAGGTCATTCTGCTTCAGGTTCATCTCACAGCAGCTTCCCGCCCCTTCCATTATGATAAGATCATACTCCCGGGAAAGCCTGCTGTAAGATTCCTTGACGACTTCTCTCAGCCTTGGTTTTAACTCATAATAATTCAGGGCATCCATGGTTCCAAAGACCTTTCCCTGAAGGATGACCTGGGTGCCCATATTGGATGAAGGTTTGAGAAGAATGGGATTCATGTGGACCGAGGGAAGGAGGCCTGCCGCCTCGGCCTGGACCACCTGTGCACGCCCGATCTCCCCCCCCTCTATGGTCACGAAGGAGTTGTTGGACATATTCTGGGCCTTGAAAGGGGCGACCTTGAAGCCCCTTCTCTTAGCTATCCGGCAAAATGCCGCTGTCACGATGGATTTTCCTACATCACTGCCGGTCCCCAAAAACATGATAGCTTTGGCCATTGCCTCTCTCTTTCCCGAAGATCTCACCTCCCGTCACGGATTACGGGGCGCAGGGTCATGGGCGCTGCCTGAATATTCATTCTTGTATTTTCTGGCTTCCTCCGGAGGCATCTCAACAAACTCCCCCTGGCCGGCCGGTACGGGGAAGTTCTCTCTGGATTCCAGTTCGAGGCGTCTGACGTCCGGCAGATCCAGGGATTCCTGAATTCGTCGGCAAATAATATCGGCAAAGCTTGGATCAAATCCAAGACGCCTTCCAAAGATTATTTTCACATGGGGATATTTCTCGGCCTCTTCTTTCATCATTTCAGGAATATCCAGGCGGATATGCAATCCGCGACATCTGACAGGCCTCCACCATTTCAAGGTGATAATTTTGGTGTCAAGAAAAAAATTGTAACCGTCGAATTCCAACAATAGGTAGAAAATGGTGAGCACACAAAAAAGCCTTCCCTCGTTCTTCGAAGAATCGGGGGAAGGCTTCAGGGTTTTTCAAAAAGGTGGGATTCTCTTCTATTTGGAATAATCATCCCTGGCCTTTTTGAGCTGCAACAGATTTTCCAGCGGCGACGGCGGGGCAACACCACATCCCGGGCAGAGAAAATCCGTTCCGTTTTCAAGGGCCTGGATGGCCTCTTTGTATACGGCCTCCGGCGTTCCGTTGAAGAGGGTGGTCGCGGTGGCCACGTTGCCGAAGACCTTCGTCCCCTTTCCATGGGCGATTTCCACCGCCCTTTTCATATCTGCCTTTTCCTCGATGCTGATCCCCACCACACCGGTGTCGCACATGAGATCAATGATCGAGTCCGTATTGCCGCACACGTGCAGCACCACCGGCCCTTTTGCCCTGCTGACCACCTCTTTGAGCACGGGAAGCACAAACTTTTCGAAGAAGTTCGCCCTCATGAGCGCCGGACCGGCCGTTGGTTCCGCCAGGACATAATAATCGGCCCCATTATCGAAGGCAAAATTAATAGAGGCTACGGCCGCCTCCTTGGTGATCTCCAGGACCCTGTGCACATTTTCGGGCCGCTTGTAGATCCACTTCATGTACTGCTCCGTGCCTACCAGGTTGGCGGCACAGGTGAACGGGCCCTCTGTCTCCCCGAAAATGATCAGCTCATCTCCCACTTTTTCCTTGAGGAGCCGGAAATGCTCCTTGAACATGGGAAAGCGGCCCCGTTCCAGATAATCGGACGGGAACTCGATCTTTTCGATGCCGTCTGCATAGGGATGTCCGTGTATGGAGTACTGGATATCCTTCTGGGGCGTCCCTAATTTGCACCCGAAGGCCTCGCTCAGGCCCACGATATCCCACCCCATGGCCTTGACCCACTCAAACTGACCATATTTGTGGCCGGCATAGGCGAGTTCGGTCATGGCAACCGGGTCCGTATCCGCAAGGGGCCTCGCATACCCGCATGCATCCATGAGGGCCACGACGGCATAGGTGGTGGTGCTGCCGCATGGGGTCTTGTCCACATCCTTTCCCGTAAAACGGTTCCAGAATCTTTCTCTCAAGTTCATTTCAGCCATTTTTCGCCTCCTCATGAAAAATGTTAACGCACGATTATGTCAAAAACCGGATCGTCGCCTCTCTGGGAAGGGCCAGTCCAAGGACCACTTCGGCCGTCTTGACCAGCGACGATGGGACTGGACATGCAAGGTGGCATCCGGCCGCCTCTGCGCTTAGGAAAAACGGGCTCCTTGTCAGAGGGACAAACAGGTCTTTGAGGGTTATGGGTCCTAACGCTCCGGCGAGCTTCTTGATCTGACCGCACTCGGACTGGATGTCGAACTTTACCTCTTTCCCTTCTTTCCATGCGTGGATCGTACAGCCAAATCCGCAGATACCGGGATCCACAGTCACGCGGACGCTCTCCGGTCCATTCCCCCGGCTGAATCCATTTTCAGCTTCCCGATTCACAGTTGATCCCCCCGTCCATCCCCCACAAGCCTGATGAATCGACCCCTTGAGTTTCGCTAATCATCCATTCATCCAATCATCCACCCATCCAGCATCATGGGCCAGAGGTCGGTAGTCAGAGGTCAGAAGTCGGAAGTCAGAAAAAACCGGCAAGAAGAATCAGTAACCATGAGCCATCAGCTATGAGCTATGAGCCATGAGCCATACGCCAGTATCCAATTCTATTTCTGATGAAGGATCTCCTCCGGCACCAGCCCTTCCAAGTGGGGAAACTGGTCCGTCATATGGGGGATCTGCATCGACTCCATGAATTGCTTTTCAAAATCGGCCTCTACTGTCAGCTCGATGTACTCCACATTACGGGAAATCCAGTTGGCGTCCACACGCATCTCACGGTCCAGAAGGACCACCCTCGCGCCGTCGCCTGCCGCATTACCCACAGACAGGATCTTCTCTATCTCACAATCCGGGAACAGGCCCATGATCAGCGCCTTTTCCCTGTCCACATGGGTGCCGAATGCCCCGGCTATTTTAATGGTATCCACCTTATCGATCCCCATACGCCGCATCATGAGCTTGCACCCCGTATAGAGTGCCCCTTTGGCCAACTGGATCTGACGGATGTCCTTTTGTGTGATCACCACGTCTTTGTCGATGGAGGTCTCATTGGCCCAGGCGATGACGAACTCCTTCTGTCTCGGGTTGTCCGGATTTGTGCGGAAGCGGCGGGATTTCTGATTCTTCGAAAATCGTCCGCTCTTCTCCACCACGCCTGATCGGTAGAGTTCGGCCAGGACATCCAGGATCCCGGACCCGCAGATCCCCTTTGTCTGCATCTCCTCAGGCTTGGAGTATTTCAGCCATGCCTCCCTGCCGATAACCTTGTAATCTACCTCATGGGTTTCCGTATCTATCTTGATCCGTTCGATGGCCCCCGGCGCCGCCCGCATGCCGAAGGCCAACTGGGCGCCTTCCAGGGCAGGCCCTGTGGCGCAGGAGGAGGATATGAGCTTGTCTTTGTTTCCCAAAACCAATTCGCCGTTGGTGCCGATGTCTATGATGAGCTGAAGGGTTTCGCTCCGGTGGGGTTTCTCGCACACCAGTACGCATACATTGTCCGCCCCCACAAATCCGGCCTCATTGGGCATGATGAATACTCTGGACGATTTGTTTATCCCGATCCCGAGGTCGCGGGCCCTGATATCCAGGCTCCGGTGAACCACAGGCGGAAATGGCGCTAGGCCCACATACTGGGGATCCAGCTTCAGCAAAATGTGGTGCATGGCCGTGTTCCCGCCCAGGGTCAGATCGACGATATCAGACGGCTCGAGCCGCAGATAGGTCTTCCCTTCTTCAGGATCTTCCACCATGAGGGGCTGACCGTTTTCGTCCTTTACCACTTTCCCGTTTCCGTCCTTCTGTTTTTTCTTTGGCGGATAGGTCCCCTCACAGGCCTTCTTCACCAGTTCGTTGAGTCCCTCGATGATGTCGTCGCTCATCCTCTCAAGGCCGCCCGGGGTCTGCATGTGATAGGTGATCCGCGACATGACGTCTTCACCGTACTTGCACTGAGGATTCATCATGGAGACTGTATCCAACACCTCCATGGTCCTCATGTTGCAAAAATAGGCGGCCACCGTGGTGGTTCCCACATCGACGGCCAGGCCGTAATAGTCCTCAACCCTGCCCGGCCACAACTTCACGATCTCTTTGTCCATCCAGACAGCGGCGGTGATAGTCCATCCGCCTTTACGAATGGCATTGGGAAGGTCCCGCAGAGTGAACCAGTCAATATCAAGATTTTTGAGCCCAAAATCCTTTTCCAGGGCCTGGGTCATCCGTTCGAAATCACCTAAGGGGTCTTCGAAGGTGGGCGGCGTCACCGTCTCCGTGTAGAGTTTGACCGCCGGATTCCAGTTAATATCGACATCCCGGGCTGCTTTGCTCACCACCTGTTTGCCGGCCCTCGACTCCTCGGGCACAAAGACCAATATGTCATCCTGGATCTCTGCCACACATCCCAGGCGGTACCCGGAAGTCCGCTGCTCAGGGGTGATGAATTTCTCCTCCTCCTGTTGCCAGGCGCTCACATGACTCGGATCCGATACAACCCCGAACTTCTCAAACGATCCCTTTTCAATCCGGACCTTGCACTTGCCGCAGACCCTCTTTTCACCGCACAGGGTCTCGATGTCCACCCCGAGACGGCGCGAGGCCTCGATGATGTTGATCCCTTTGTCAACCTCTCCTCGTCTCCCTGACGGTTGGAAAATAACCTTGACTTTACCGCTTTCGCCCATTTAACAAACTCCTCGGCTCCCTGTTGGATTTTTGTGCATCTCAACAGTCGATTTAATACCTCAGCCCTCGTCGATATGCCGGCATTCAAGCCTACTTGGACTGCATTTCCCTCAGCCGACCGATCATCTTGATGGCCTCCTGCACCGCATTGCCGGCGCTATCCGCATATCCATCGGCCCCGAACAGGTCGGCCGTATCACTGGTAACCGGCGCGCCTCCCAACATAATGGCCACATTGGGATTCTTTTCTTTGATCATCTTGACAACCTTTTCCATGCCCATCATAGTAGTGGTCATCATGGCCGACAGGGCCACAATCTCCGAATCTGTGCGGAGCTGCTCCTCCACGAATTTTTCAAGGGGCACATCCCGGCCCAGATCGTGGACCGTGAAACCGGCCACCTCGAACATCATCTTGATGATATTCTTTCCGATGTCGTGCACATCTCCCTGAACCGTGCCGATCACCACCTGGCCCTTCGGCTTGTCTCCCAGATCTTCAAGGGTGATATGGGGCTTTAGGATATCCAGGCCTACATACAGGGCATCGGCGCACATGAGGAGTTCAGGCACAAAGTACTCCTGCTGATCATAGAGATTGCCCACCTCCTGCATGCCGGCGGCCAGGCCGTTCATCACCGCATCATAGGCGTTCACCCCTTCATCCAGGACCCTCTGTGCGGCCTCCCGGACCTTGTCTTCTTCAAACTCCACAACACCTTCGTGAAGCTGCTTTAACAGTTCCTCCCTGAGTTCTTCCTTTCCCATGATCGCATTACCCTCCGCTGTGCAATTTAAAAAAGTTTTCAACTAATCCGGATAAACCGGAAAAGCTACCAGAGTGAGTTATATAGTACCTGAAACAACCCGGAGTGTCTGAAACCCACGTTTTGCGCATCTCGTTTTTCATGCGACGCTCATCTCTTGCCGTATTCTCGGACGGCCTTCAAATAGGCCTCCATGTTTTCCTTTTTTACATCGGGCCAGATATCGCAACCCGGCCAGACGGCATCCACGCCGTCATCGACGCATTTCTTGATGATGCCGGCCACCTCGCCGGCATCCTTCTGAACCAGGGTCCCGTATGGATCAAAATTGCCCAGGATCATGGCTTCCGGGCCCAGCTTTGCCCGGGATTCGACCACGTGGTTTTTCTGATCCACACTCACGGCATCCGCGCCGCAGTCGTTCATCATCTCAATGATCAGATCGGTGGACCCGCAGATATGATTGATTTTAGGGGATACAAGCGCAGAAAATACCTTTTCGAGATTCGGTTGGATGAGGGTCTTCCACATGCGGGGTGAGATGAGATCGGTACCCGATCCCATCTCTCGGATGTTCATGTAATCCACCCCCAATTCCTGATAATGCTGAGCCACGGCAATCACCAGATCGGTCATTTTGGAAAGAAAGGCCTCTACACGATCCTTGTCCTTGCGGAGCCCTTTGAGAAGGACATCCAGCTCAATCAACTGCCCGGCCATGGTGAACGGTCCCAGCACCCAACTCCCTACGGCAAGGTTGCCTCCATCATGGGCCTTTGCGATCTTGATGGCCTCATCCACCACCGGCATACGTCCCTTATCAAAAATCGACCGGTAATCCTCGGGAAGGTCTACATCGTCCAGCGTGGGCCATTTTGAGGGGACCGTGGGATAAAGGATGCCCTCAGCGTTTTCATACAGGCTGGCGCCCCTTCCCAGTGCCTCCGGAACGGTACACATATCGTAGGGAACCACAATCCCATCAAACCCGAACATCTCGGCACTGGCAATGGCCGAGCCTGCCAGATATTCCGCCGAACCATGCACCTGGGCAAAGCGGATGCCCATCGCATCGATTGCCTGAACCGTTACCGTACCCATGCCGCTGAAACAGGGCGCCTGATCCACCGGTTCTCTTCTAAAAAAGGCCTTCACACGTTCCTTGGGTGTCATTGTCGTCATAAACTGTTTACTCCTTGTTTGTCTGGAGGTTAACAAACCATATTATCTCAATATTCAGCGAATAAAACCCTGACGGGTAAATTCCTTATTTGGAATTCAGGCGTAACCCTTTTATTGACCCCAGGACATTGAGCAGTTGCAACCGACCTTCCTCAACCATCAATGGCAGCCCGGTCACATACCCTTGAGCTGTCCGACAAAATCCGGGAAGAGTTTATTGAGAGGATGGGTTTCAAGCGCCGGAAGTTTTCTGGTTTCAGCAAAGGCAGCCGTAGCGGCAAAGGCATCGGCCATGGCCACGGCGGGAAAAATCCGTGATGCCCCTGCCATGGGACCTGAGAATATCATGTCGTGATACATGAAAGAGGCCAGGGACTCCAACCCGGCATCAGCAGCCGACCACCCCTTGAATCCCCAGCGTTCCCGTGCCTCTTTCCACATGTAGGACCCGTTGGACGGGGCGCTGGCCGTGGGGAAGCCCCATTTCTCCTTGATCATCCGGTTGGCAATGCCGCAGAAGGCAGTCGCAGGCCCGTTCATGACCGAGGTGTCCACAAAGATGCTCTCAAACCGGGCGCCGACCTTTTCTATGGCGTCTAAAAGCTTCTGTGTTCCGGCAATCCTTCCGGAAGGCATCTGGTCGGCCATGTCAAAGGCAACAAGAAGGACATGTTTGACCCCAATCTGTGCGATTTCACGGATTTCCGTCTCCAGGTCCTCTTCCCACACCGTGATGCTGTTATAGAACATACGGTCCAGGAGACCTTTCTCCGCACAATAGGCCGCACCCGCCAGCTTGGGCTTCATCTGCCACGCATCCACGCAAAATGGCATATCGCTTACCGAGGTCACAAAATCCACATACACCTCGAACTCCTTGGCTGTATTGGCCACCACATCGGCCATCCCGGGGACTCCGGTTTCCATGGACATCCTGTCCTGGGCTCGGAGCAGTTCCTCGGCCCGCTTCTCGTCAAATCCCTCCTTCCGTTTCCCTTCAAAAACCTTGTCGCCTTTCTGAAAGATAGATGAACAGACCACGGTGGGATACTCGCCAGGCTGACCGCCAAACTTCACGCCGCCGATCTCGCAGACCTTTTGCTCCGTAGAAAAATTGGACATTATCGCGTCTCCTCGTTTGAAACTTGGCTCTGGTTGCTGGATACTGGATTCTGGATACTGGGTGCTTGATGACCCCTTATGCCTACCATCTCACACTCACCCCTTCCGCGTTCCGAACTCCGCGTTCCGCGTTCTCTCAAACCGCCAGGTGTTTCTTGATGATCTCGCTGTCCGCCATCAGTTCTTCAGATGTGGCGATCTGCCCGACTTTGCCCTTGATGTCCATCAGATAGTGCCGGGACGCCACCTTCAGGGCCATGCGATGATTCTGCTCCACCAGTAGAAGCGTCAATCCCGATTGGATGCAAAATAAGAGTATCGGCTGTATCACCTCGTACACCAGGAGCGGCGCAAGTCCCTGGGAGGGTTCATCTAAGAGCATGATGATCGGGTTCCCCATCAGGGCCCGGCCGATAGCCAGCATCTGCTGCTCTCCACCGCTGAGCGTAGACCCATCCTGCCGGTTCCGTGCCCTCAATATAGGAAAATGGTTGTATACCTTCTCCATGTTCCAGGCGTCGTTATCTGCTGAAGGCTTTGCCGCCAGTCTGAGGTTCTCCTCGACGCTCACACCGGGAAAAATATGTCGTTCAGCCGGTACATAACCGATGCCCTTTCTGACAATCCTGTGGGTGGGCCATCGGGTCGTGTCTTCCCCATTGATTTGGATCCTTCCCTTCCGGGGCGGGTTCAGCCCCAGAATGGAACGAAGGGTGGTTGTCTTCCCGACGCCGTTCCTGCCCAGGATCGATACAGCTTCAAGCCTGGCCACATCCATGGAAAGGCCTTGGATGACATGACTTCTTCCATAGTAGGCGTGGAGGTCCTCGATTTCAAGGATCCTATTTGTTCCCGAATCATGCATGGCCGAGATAGGCCTCCTTCACCAGATCATTGTTCTGGATCTCACGGGGAGGGCCTTCGGCAATGACGCTCCCCTGGTTTAGGACGGTGATTTCATCTGAAATGCTCATGACCACATCCATATCATGTTCCACCAGAACCACGGCAATGGTATCGGTCAACCCTTTGATAAGCTTAGCGATGTGTTCGGTTTCCGCCGGCGACATCCCTGCTGTCGGTTCGTCCAGGAAAAGGATCTTGGGATTGCCGGCCAATGCCATGGCGACTTCGAGGAGGCGCTGATCGCCATGGGCAAGGTTGTTGGAAGGCACATCCGCCTTGGTCTCCATGCCCAAGCGGTCGAGTATTTTCCAGGTCTTTCTGTTGACGGCTTTGAGGCTTTCTTTTGCTGAAAAAATCCTCAAAGACCCGCCTAACCGACTCTGCGTCGCAATCCGTACATTTTCAAATACCGTCAATCCCATAAATATACTGGTTATCTGAAAGGTACGGCAGATGCCCAACCGGACCAGTCGATGTGCAGGCCTGTTGGTGATATCCTGCTCCCCGAACAAAACCGCTCCGGAGCTGGCAGACAGCTTACCTGTGATGACGTTAATGAAGGTGGTCTTTCCGGCCCCATTAGGCCCGATGATGGATCGAAGGCAGTTGGACTGGAACTCCACATCCACATCGTTAACGGCCAGCACGCCGCCAAAATGCTTGTGAAGGCCTTTTGTGCTCAGGATGGTGGTCATCGATCTTGATTATTCCTTTCTGAAACGCGTCAGGTAGTCACCCAGGCCGACAAAGCCTCTCGGCATGAACAGCACCAGCAGGATGACGACCAGTCCCACGAACAGCTCCCAATGTTCGGTCATGGTGCTGATATAATCCTGTATGAAAATGAAAATTCCTGCCCCTACAATAGGCCCCCAGAGAGAACCCATCCCTCCAACCAGGACCATCATCAGAACCCCTGCCCCGGCGAATGCACTCATGGTCGTGGGGCCGATATAGCCGCGGTAAAGGATAAACAGCGCTCCGCTGACGCTGCCCAGCATACAGGCATACATCCATCCGTAAAGTTTGTATCTACGTACATTGATGCCCACAAAAGAGGCCCTTTCCTCGTTTTCCCGTATCGCTTCCAACACAGCTCCAAAGGGCGAACGAATGATCCGCCAGGTGAGGAAAAAGCATATGAGCACCAGGCAGAGGGTGAGGAGATACATGGCAGTGGGATTCCCGGAGTTGCCCAGGACAATTCCGGCCAGATGAATGTCGGGGTGGGGGACCCCCATCAAACCATCGTCGCCTCCGGTTAAATCATACCATTTCCAAACAATGGTATAGAACATCATGCCGAAGGCCAGGGTCAAAAGGGCAAAGGCAAGCCCGCCGGTGCGCACCTGAACCCACCCTACAGGGAGGGAAATAAGGGATGTAACTACCATTCCTGTGAGGATAGCCAGCCAGAGGGATGAAGGCGACACATGGATCAGAAACAGCCCCACAACATAGGCGCCGATACCCAGGTAGGCATTGTGCATAAAGGATAGAAGGCCGGTATATCCCAAGAGTACGTCGAGGCTCATTGCCAGGAGACCGTAGATCAGCATCTCATTGACAAGGCTTATGTAGAATCGATTGGTCACAACAAAGGGGAACAGGGCAAGACAGGCAACCAGAATGAGGAGTGCCACGATCCTTATTGGATGCGTGTTTCTTCTCTCAATGCCCATTTCTGAAGTCCGATCATCCATCTTACTCAAACCTTCCTTCTCCAAGGAGTCCGCGGGGCATAAAAGCAAGGATAACGGCCATCATCATATAGACGATGACCATAGCCAGATCCGTGACAAAAAATTCCGCCAAGGTCTGAACCAGTCCTATCAGGAAGGCAGCCAGCACGGCGCCTCTCAGGCTGCCCAGCCCGCCGATAACAATGACAACAAAAGAACTGATCAGCATTTCATGACCCATGATAGGATCAATGGTGTAAAGGGGGCCTGAAATCACGCCGGCAATGCCGGCCAGGATACAGCCCAGGGCAAAGGCCCCCATATGAACGAAGGTCATATTGATCCCCATGCACGATACCATCTCGGGAATGCTGCTGGCCGCCCTGAGGACGATCCCTAATTTTGTCTTTCCCAGAAAGAGCATCAACCCAATCATGGCCGCTGCCGTGATCAGGAGCGTAACCAGCCGAAAAACCGGATAGTGGGTCCCTGCAATGGGAAGGGTTTGTCTCATAAACTGGGGGAGTTCGATAAAGCGCGGTTCATTTCCCCAGAAATATTTTATCAGACCATCTAAGAGGAACATGAGCCCGTACGTGAGGATCAGCGTATAGACAATGGATCGTTTCCGCACCGGCGCAATTATGGTCCGTTCGATGATCAGGCCCACAATGGCGATAAGGACAGGGGCGATGAGCAGCGCCACGAAAAAATTGAGGCCCAAGGCAACCAGGGTAAAACCTGCATAGGCCCCCAGCGCATAGAGGGACCCGTGAGCAAGGTTCATCACGCGACTCAGTCCGTAAATGATATTGAGCCCGATGGCTACAATTAACAGCACGCCGCCCAGCACAAGGCTGTTAAGCGTAATATCGACAGCGATAGCGAGAATGCTCATGTCATTTTCCTGTGGGTTTTTCCATGTGTCTGGAGACGCAACCTTCTCCGTTCAGAATGCCTCAGGAGCGGAAATAAGAGACTACCATAGCTGCTTACGGGGTCCTGCAATCCGTTTCAGGAATGACAACGGACTGCGGATGACCCCAAAAGAACCGATTATGAGTATTATTCCGGAGGTCCTAACTCCTCTGCCGAAAAGGTACGAAGGACTTTCATGTAAATCTTGGCGCCGTAGGGATTGCCGGGGGCTAAAGTTGTTTCGGTGAGTACGGCCGAGTTTCTCATGCAATTGTCTTTCGCCGAGATACGAACCTCGCCGTAAGGTCCGTTAAAACTGATCCCCTTCAGGGCTGCGGCTATTTTCTGCGGATCGGTAGACCCGGCCTTTTCAATGCCGTTAAAGAGGTTCATCGCGCCCACATAGCTGTGGCAGGCCGCATCGGAGGGAATGGTATTGAATCTTTTCCAGAAATCCCCTTCCCATTTGTCCGATATGGGATTGTTCACGTCCCAGCACCAGTCAGAAGCCCCGAAGATCCCCACACACGCCTCGCCGCCTGCTTCCAGTTCAACCGGACCCGGGGCAGCGCCGGAAACGATTCTCGCATATTTTTGGATTCCAAAATCATAACACTGTTTTGCGAAAACGGGGATGACATTGGTGATGAGGGCGATGTATATGCCGTCCGCCCCCGAGGCCTTGATCTTGCTGATGTAGGAGGACCAGTCCTTGGTGGCTATCGGCGCCTTGTCGAAATTCTCATTGGCGACCTTGATGCCGTTTTTCTTGGCCAGGTCAATGAACCTCTGGCCTGCATCGTGTCCCCAGGCATAATCATGGACCAGGACATAATAGGTCCGTTTTTTGAGGTCCGGTGTCGCCAGAATGCCCTTGATATTGCCTACTGCCGTCTGATCGTTGGCAAGTTGGCCGGACCTGAAGACCAATGGATTCAGACCGTAGAACTTGGTCGTCATGACATGGGTAGTTAAAAACGGGACATTCAGTCTGTCGATATTCTTGGCAATTGCCAGCCCCACACCGCTTGAGAAAACACCGATCAGGGCCTTGCATCCATCCTTGAATACGAGCTTTTCCGCCTTGCTCACGGCAACTGGGGGCTTTACCTGGGTATCTTCGACAATCAGTTCGATGGGACGGCCCAAAATGGTCTTCTTTTCCTCCGCAGCCATCTGGATTCCCATCTTCATCTCTTCACCGCCTTGCGCCACAATGCCTGAGAGGGGGACGAGAACGCCTATCTTGATCGGGTCTGCGGCGACTGCGTTGAGCGGGGCCAGCAAAAACACACCCGCCAGTAATAAGGATGTCATTAGAAATGCTCTTTTCATTTTTCCCTCCTTCTCTTCCCGCTAAATTGTGGTTGATGTCAGTCTGGTACAGCCGTATATCTCTCTTATCACCTCCCATCTTTTCAAGTTTGGCGTGAAAAGTGTTAAGTGCCTAATCACGCCTTGGCGTGATGAAAAAGGAAAATTCCGAATTTAACTCTCAATTCCCAACTCCACACTCCACACTTCTTCATCGCTTTTCCCGCATCCTAAGTCTTGTCAGGTCCAGAGATGACCTGATCCAGCAACTCCACCAGGTCATAGAGCTTCATCTCACTTGAGATCCTTCGAGAACCTTCATTCAAATTGTAATGACAGAACGGGCAGATGGAAACCATGTGCTCTGCACCGGTTTTCATCCCTTCTTCAATACGCTTGGAAGCGTTCTTGGCAGCCCAGTCTCCATATCCCGTCATACAACCGCCCCCCCCCCCACAACAATAGGAGTTGTCCCTTATCCTTTCCATTTCTCTGAACTCGATCCCGGGAATCGCTGCAAGAAGTTCCCTGGGGATATCGTAAAGACAGTTCTCTTCGTTGAGTGCCACATAAGCGCCTTTCCACAGTTTGGACCCATCTTTGTCAATCTCAAATTTATTCATATGTCTGCCTGTGTGGCACGGGTCATGGTAGGTGACTTTCCAGGGGAGTTCTCCTGAGAACGCGAGCTTCCCCTCCTTGAATAGATTGTTAAGGAGATCAACCGTGTGGATGACAGTGATTCCATCCATCATTTTATCATAATCGGAAGACAGAACATAGTCCTTCTTGATGGCCCGGTAACAGCCCGCACAGGAGGTCACGATGGTGTTGACCCCTCGCTCCTCGTGAAGTTTTCTGAACGATTCCAGGTTGGATTCCGCCACCCTCTTGAACTCGTCGACATCGCCTATTCTCATGGCCGTAGACCCGCAGCAGATTTCATTTTCTCCCAGGATGCCGAAGTCAAGACCCAGCTTCTGGAAGAGGGAGGCCGTGGCGACCGGCACGCCCCGGGCCGGGAGATTGAAGGCCCCGGTACAGCCTACGTAGTAAAGTATTTCAGCGGGTTCCTTGTTGATATCCTTGATCGGTTTCTTGGCCTTTTTAAAGGGCCGGGTCCAGTCTGTGCGCACCCTTCGGGGCCCCTGATAGGGATTATCATAGCTTCGCATGGACTGGACGATCTTTTTCTGGCTGGGCATGGGACCGACCCCGTCTTTTACCGCCTTGCGTCGCATGGCCTCAATAATTTCAGGGATGAACGGCTTATGATCCAGTTCACACTGGTTCTGGCACCCTGCACACACCGTGCACTTATAAATCGCATCCAACAGTTCGTCATTCCATTCCAATTGTCCGTCAAGAATGCCCCTTGCAAATGCGATCTTCCCTTTTGAGGCCATGAAGCCTTCAAATCCAAACTCGACGCCTGCAGGGCAGATCTCACCAAACTCAGGGGGTGGACCGTAGTTGTAGGCGGCCTTGCAGTTGCCACAGGCGGTGCACCTCCACAAGATATCTTCCAACTCTTCAAGAGTATGTATGTTCCATTCCATAATATCCTCCCAACGCCACGTAGCGGTTGAACAATCAAAAACCCAATTTTCCGGTGTTCATGATATTATTTGGATCCAGCAGTTGTTTCACCTGTTTCAAGAGGGATAGATAGCCGGGGTGGGCCCGTTTGTTTATCTCAGCGGCAAAATCCACGGGAGGCTTGTACGGGATGCCCCCTGCGTCTAAGTCAACTTTCAAACACTCCACGATGGCGTGTCTTGCGTTTTCGGTTTCCTCGGCGCTCTGCTTGTTAAAGGGAATCATGGCACGGAGCATGCCGTAGTGAACCCCGCGGTAATTGGTAGCGCGCGTAGCAGGCGAGAGCTTATGATCGATGAGGATCTCCTTCCATTTATTATACACCGTCGCCCATTTGTTGGCCGGCGTAAAGGTCCCGGGCCACGATATGCCGCCACCCGCCATCTTTGTGTAATTCTTGGTAGATCCCACAATCCGGCTGGGTAGCTGGGTCCTTGCCTTTAACGCCTCTTCCGGATAGTCAGCATATTGAATGGATGTCCCCTTCTTCTTTTCTTCATCCAGAACGTTCTGCCAGATCTCTTCTCTGGCCTCTTTTTCCTTTTGGGTCCACGAATAGGTCGCGCCGAAGCAGTACCACTCAGGCGCGCCATCCGGTTTGGGCCGGAAGGGGTAGGGTATGGGCACCTGCGAGAGCCACCAGGACACCGCCGTGAGGTCATCGCAGATTTCATAGTTCCCCAGATTCACCATGTAGGATGTCATGTCTTCGATATTGTGGGTAGACACAGTGAATACCTTGAGAATCGGGGGGATCGGGTGGACCCTGACGCCCATTTTCGTCACGACGCCGCTGGTCCCCAACCAGCCTTTGAAAAGACCATCCAACTGCGGCATGGGAAGCACGCTGTGCCACGAATCCTCCCGTATGGCGCACGATCCGACCCGGACCAGCTCTCCGGTGGGAAGGACCACCTCCATGCTGGTGATCTCCTCGCTGTTGAGCCCGTACCTGCCGCTCAGGCCCCCGATACCGTGGCACAACGCATTGGATGAAACAGAGGCCGACGGCGGTCCCACCGGCCAGCTCCATCTCAGGTTGTGCTTGTACAGCTCCATGGCCAACTGGGCATGGGACACGCCCGGTTCGATAACGGCATAATGTGACTCCGCATCGATCCGAATGATCCTGTTCATCCGCTTCAGGTCCAGCAGGATGCCTCCCTGCTCGGGGATGCAGAGTCCCCCGATATTGGAACCGGCAGTATACGGAACCACGGGAATCTTATCCCTGTTGGCCAGCCTCAAGACGGCCTGAACCTGCTCTACGGTGGTGGCCATCACCACATAGTCCGGCAGCTTGGGCTTGACAAAACTCAGATCGTAGGAATAGGCATAACGGATATGTTTGGCTGCGGTGGCGTTGTCCTTTCCCACAATCGCAACCAGTTCATCTAAAATCATATCTTCTCTCTTGGCAAGCATTGATAGCCTCCTTCTCGCTGACCCTTATGCCAGTGATTTCAGCTTTTCCAGGCGGTTATTCCGCTTTTTGACCACCATTTTAAAATTCCTTGGGACGTCCGCTAAGAGCGAACCGGATTGCTCGGCGCCTACCGTGTAACAGGCCACGATTTTCTCTTCGATGGCCAGGGCCTTGCCTGCGGCCTCGGCCAGTCCCGCAGTTTCCGGCAAATCCGCATCAAACGTATAGTCGTCTGCCTCCAGATTAAAGGCATAGCATCCTTCGATCGCATCCGTAATCACCGACTGGTAGGCCATTTGAATTTGTTTGTTGTACTTCCTGTTCTCTTTGGCAAAGGCAAGGAAGTCCTCTTTGTTTTCAGGGAACCTCCCGGCCAGCTCTTCATAGAAAACAGCAGCCTTTTCCTCCAGTTCCCGTAAAAAGCTCAATGTCTCAGAAGCGGTACGTAGATTCATAGTCAGTCCCCTTTCCTATAACCATCGGTGGATGCAGACTTTGCTCTCTGTAAAGAAACGGATCGCTTCCTTTCCCTGGGTGTGCAGTACACCTAAGAAAGAACCGGCCATTCCGCTGAACGGGAAGAATGCCATGGGCGCAACAATACCGATATTGATGCCGACGTTTCCACTGATGCAATCATATTGGAATTGACGGGCAGACTTGCCGTTTGATGTAAATATGGCATGCCCGTTGTGGTAGGGGGATTCATTGCAGATCTCTATGGCATCATCAAGGGTCTTGACTCTGATAATCCCCATGGTCGGGCCAAAGATCTCTTCGCGGACAATCTTCATCTCCCGTGATACATTCTCCATAATGGTCGGGCCTAAAAAGCAGGTGTCCGGGTAGTCGCCGACGATCTCTTTCGCTTTTCGACCGTCCAATTTCAAGGTCGCCCCTTCTTTCAGACCGATCTCGATGTAATTCAGTATGCTCTCCTTTTTATGCACGTCCCGTACAGGACCCATCTGCACAGATTCATCCAGGCCGTAACCGACCCTAATATTCCTTGCCCTGTCCGTAACCTTTTCCACAAAATCCTTATAAAAGGCATCGTCATCGCCGACAATGACCAGGGTCTGACCGGCCAGGCACCGTTGACCGGCGTTCCCGAAGAAGGATGTCATCAGGCCCGGAATGGTTGCTTGCACATTGCAGTCGGGCATGATGACGAGGATGTTGGCGGCCCCGCCCTGGGCAATGCATCGTTTGCCGCTCTTTCCGCAGCCCGGATAGATAACGTCCCGCATGACCGGCGTGGAACCCACAAATGTGATCCCCTGAATGTTGGGATGATCCAGCATGCCGCCGACAACGGTTCTTCCGCCATGGACCATATTCCAGACCCCCGGAGGGAAACCTGCCTCTTCCGCGAGTTCGGTTATCTTTGTCTGGCTGAAGGGCACTTCGCTGGATGGTTTGATGATCACCGTATTCCCTGTAGCCACCGCGTATGGGGCTGACCAGAGGGGAATCATAAAGGGGAAATTGAACGGGCCGATAACTCCGAAAACACCCAGGGGCTGCCGGATAAGATATTCGTCGATCCCGCTTGCGATATCCTCCAGACAGTCGCCCATCATGAGGGTCGGGATACCGCAGGCCACTTCCACGTTCTCGATGCCCCGTCTGGTTTCACCCCTGGATTCATCGATACATTTTCCGTGTTCCTGTGTCTGGACCCTGCTGACCTCCTCAAAGTTTTCCTCCAGCAATTCTCGGAATCTGAAGAGGTACCGGCACCGGCTCACCGGCGGGGTCCTTCTCCAATCATGAAATGCCTCCTGCGCCGCCTGAACAGCGCTGTCAATTTCCTCCTTGGTTGAGATGCCGACTTTTCCGATGGTCTTATAGGTTGCCGGATTGACCACGTCGATGATCTCGCCTTTTGACTCAACCCATTCTCCATTAATGAAATTCCTGGCCATGGGTACGCCTTTTATGGGTTCATCCAATACCGCCATAGCAAATACCTCCTTAGATTAAATTTGGTTTAGATGGATCTCGTAAAAATTAAGGACAAGTAAAACGCATGAAAATACAGTCTGTTACACGCCTGCACGGTGTTTCGTGCAACGTGTTGCAACCCTTCTCGGGTTGACAGGGCCTCCCGCCCGTTAGCGGGGTTCAGGCGGATGGCAGAGGGGCCAATTCTAAACATCATTTTCTTTTTCTTTTACAACCAGATATAGCTCGCTGGTTCCTACCCGTCTGACAATAACCCCGCGTTCCTGGAGTAGCGGATCATCTTTCATCACCACACGCGCCTCCGGGTTTACCTCTAAATGCACATCAATCAGCGTTCGACACGCTTTCATTTCGGAGGGTTCAAAAGGTGGCGTGCCTGTGAATCTGCACATATATCTGCCTACCTCCACCACATCATTGGTCATGGCGATTTTCGCTGCCAGACCATCCTGCTGGATCAGGCACTCCAGGATGATGGTGTGGGAATCCCGCACATGCCCATAAAAATCAGGAGGCAGCCCAATTTTGGTTTTCATGGATTTCAGGAGATTATCAACCATATCGATGATCAGTGTCAGGATGGTGTTTTCGGTCATCCGGGCCAGATACCGGTGGAAACTGATCTCCTTGGAGAGCTCCGTGTCTCCGGATGAGATGGTCTCTCCGATCACCTGTTCCAGCTTTTCGATATCCCTCTCTGTCCTCTTGGCCGCGGCCACTTGGGCCACAGACGGTTCGATCAGGTACCGTAGCATAGTGATCTCTCTGACGGTTACGGTCTGAAAATGGAGGAAGTTGACAATCGCATGGAGGGTGGTTCTCATGCCCACCTCTGCCACAAAGGCCCCTCCGGCAATCCCTTTTCGAATCTCCAGCAGTCCGATGACCTCAAGGACCCGAAGGGCCTCACGCATGGTGCCCTTGCTGACCCCGAACTGCTCGATCAACTCCTTTTCAGAGGCCAGCCTGTCTCCAGGTTTGACCTTGCCGGAAAGGATGGCGTCGCGAATCTGCGTGATGATGTTATCTGAGACCTTTTGTGATTTGTTTGCATTATTGAACATGGCTGGCAGTATGGACCTCAAAACAGAGATTCAGTGTAAATGGTCACGACAGGGTGCCTGTCGCCCCTTTGGGTGAAAACTGAAAACCAAAGAAAAACGGGAACATCAAACATCGAACGTCCAATCCCGCTGCCAGCGGGAAACGCCTCAACTCCTGACTTTGGACCTTGGACTTTGGACTTCGGACTCCACTGTATTTTCATGGTGAAGTTTCATGTAGAAATACAGAATGGAACATGGCCTGTCAAGAAAAATATTATAACCTTTTAATATTTTTCGAATCACCGAGAACGGATCAATGGCTATCTGATTAATAATTCATATTTCTAAATATGATTTAAATAATATTTAACATAATTAAATATATAAAATTGCAGTTCTGTTTTTTGATGAACACAGAAATAGGGGCCAGATTTTCAGCATAGCGCCAAATAATTATTATAAAGGTTATAATTTTTGTTTGACATTTCTCCCTGGCTTTTCTATAAAAACTACACGATTTTGATGAAATCCATACATGATTTGAGCTTAATATTTTGATATTTCTACCAGATTTGATGGTATCGATCATTCC
>CAYPDL010000001.1:32067-91488 GCA_964409475.1 uncultured Desulfobacteraceae bacterium
AAACAAGGAGGTTTCCAATGGGACTGAAAATCGACGCGTTAACATGTACAGCATGTATGGCCTGCGAATTGGCCTGCGGTTACCATCGGGACGACGCCTTTGCACTCCTGTCGTCCTGTATTGTGCCCTACAGGGCCAGGGAAAAGAAAAATTATGTCGGCATCATTCTTAAAGAGGAAGACAGTTTAGTGGCAGCGAGGCCTGAAGGTCTTGAAATCAACCGAATCGGTCAAGAACAGGACCCGGAAAAGGAGGCGGATGCCTCTGCAAAACCGATGCTGCTCAGGGAGTCCTGCGACCTGTGTGAAGACGTAGACGATGGCCCCTTGTGCATCAAGTTCTGTCCGGTCAATGCCATTTTTATGGAGTAGCCTACAATATTGGATGCCCGTTGACGGTTTCAGAACAGGCTGTAATCCGAATCTGCAAATTTCAAAATTCTTTAAGGAGATAACAATATGGAATACTTGGCATCAAATAAGATCGCTATCGTAGACCTTGCGACGCGCGAAATCATCGAAGAGGAGTTGGATGACGATCTGGTGTTGGAGAAGATCGGAGGGTCCGGGATAACTAAGTCTCTCTATGATCGCTTTGCAGACGAAGATCCCATCGTATTTGGTACGGGCCTGCTGACAGGAAGCCTGGTTCCCGGCTCAGCTCTGGGTGTGATCACAGCAAAAAGCCCTTTGACAGGGCGGGTTTCGTACGTGCCCCTGAACCTGGATGCCGGCATGGAATTGAAATACTCCGGTTTTGACTATATCGTCATCAAAGGGAGATCCGAAAAACCGGTCTATTTATGGGTCCACGACGGTATCGCAGACCTCAACGATGCGGATGATCTGTGGGGAAAGGATGTCTGGGCCGCAACGGATAGTATCCGAAACCTCATGGGTGATGATCTGATACAGGTCCTTGGGATCGGAGAGGCCGGAGAAAAGGGTTCCGATTTGGCCCAGATCTGCATCAACTACTGGCAGAGCGGAGATCGAATGGCTTTCGGAAATCTGTTTGGAAAGAAGCGCCTCAAACTGATCGCCATACGAGGGATGGGACTGCTGGAAATCGCTGAGCCGGAGGAGTTCATTGAGAAATGCGCCGGACTTCTCTCCGCCGTCAAATCGGGGGGGGCCGCTAAAATCAGAGGGATTGCCGCCATGGCCGCCGCCTTTGGGGAAGCGGACATAGGGGAATGGCTCCAGCCGTTGACCCACAAGCATATGGCCTGTTTCAACACCCCCATACCGACGAATACATTTGTGTTTCTGGATGAAGATCCCGCTCTCTTGAAAGAGACAGCCGTGGCAGAGCCGGGGCTCTTGCTGACCGATATCTCTCCCCTCCTGGCACTGAAGAGACTGGGGCTGACAGCGACCGACGCCTGCCGCATCCTTAAGGCGTGCGCAAAGTACGGCATTGACGGGGCTGCGGTAGCTGAACTGAGCGAAAAGGCCGGTCTTACAGACCCGGAAGCGATCAAAGGCTCCCTGCCCAACCTGAAGGGTCCGGTGTCGAGCTCAGGCGACGCCGTATTCAGCCCGTGGGCGGCCGTCGGAAACCAGGAAAAGGATGCGTGGATGCGACGCCAGGCCGTGGCCTATATCTTCGGCCTCCATCCCATATTCGCGCTTATGGCCCCTGAATTGACTGAGGAAAAGCTCCTCTATATTTCGAGCCTCGGGACAGAACTGGAATTGGCATCAGAGACCCTGGACGAGGTGATTGCTGATATCACCGGGTAATTTGTGCCTGAACGAAAATCACGCCTCAGCGTGGTTCAGGCACGATTGTTGATTTATGATTGTTGATTTCAAAAATAACGCAAATTCAGATAGTTGAAAAGACAGCGAATAAATCTTAAAACCCAGTTAGGGGGTTTTCGTTCAGAGAGTAATTAAGGTGTAGGAGCGTGTTGGCATCCTGTGCGGTGAGTGTCATGAACAATAGTGAACCCTGCAAGATACGTGACGGCAGACGGTATCCTAAAATCGGCATCTATACAGGCCAAGGCGCCTCTCATTCCTGGCTCTGGTTTGTTGACATATTTGACCGAATGGGTTTTTTTGATGTTACATTCCTGCGAGAAACCCACCTGAAGGCAAATAATCTGGATAGATGCAACGTCCTGGCTATGTCCGGGGGGGATACCTTTGCCATTGCAGAGGGATTGGGACCGGAAGGGGCCTATAGTCTCCACCGCTTCATCACCAATGGCGGCCTCTACATCGGTTCCTGCGCAGGGGCCTATCTCCCGCTTTATTCCTCCAAGGAACATCTCAACCTGTTTAATTTTGTTCCTGCAAAAATCGCCAATCTGACCCGGACCCTGCCCGAGGCCCGGCATCTGAGACAGAAATTCTCCACGGCCTACGGCTGCTCCTATATCTTTCATCCGGTAAGAGATGCGGTCCGGCTTACCACCAACGGATTTATCCCCTTTAAAAAGGCGCCCTCCCTTGATGCCCCTCTCTACGGCGGCCCCCCGATGATCGCCGGAGACTCCGCCCAGGTCCTGGCTACCTACAGCGGCTTTACGGAAAAGACGGTGTTTCTGGTGGATGAAAAGCTGGCATCCGATACGGTATTGGGCAAGGCCGCGGTCATCCGGCAGAAGATGGGCAATGGATACCTCCATCTGTATGGGCCCCATTTTGAACATCCCTGTTTCACCGTGGCCAATCAGCTCCTGGCAGATGCCATGCTCTGGGACATCCGCCATGACCCCCTCCAGGTCGATGACAACACCTCCGATCAAGTGGTTTTGTCCGGGGAGGCCTGCCGGAACCTCCTGAAAGACACAAAAAGGGAGACAAGTAACGCGCGGATCGTTGCGGTGGGACTGGAAACCCTGCCGGTTCAGTGGAAAATCGGGAGCAAGGTTTACGAGACCGCCAAGATCAGAGAATTTATTGAACCGGTCTGGCAAAGGATACATCATCTTGAAAGGCTGAATAGGATATCGCTCCTGAAGGGACAGGATGCCCGTTTGCTCCAGTATGCTTCGGAGACAACAACGCTGTTGCGTGAGCTTCAAAGGGGCGTCAAGAGGGAAAGGGACACCGTCCACACAGCAAGAAGGGTGTTTGAGTCATTGAATCGCACCTCCACGCTTTTCTTGGAAATCTATTTCAGAACAAAGCTGAATACGCTCAGCCAGACGCATCCATAGTTCACAATGAGACGGCAGGAGAAACGGTTGAGGAATTTATTACGAGTCAAAAGACAGGGTTTCATGAGCAGAACGTCTTTCGCTTTCGCGTGCGCTCTCTTTCTGTGCATTCCCTTCATTGGTTCGACCAGGGCAGGCGCAGTTGCATTAGAGGTACCTCGTGATTCCTCCGGATGGTTTGTTGACCTGAACCGGTTTTCAGAATCCGCACACCGCAACTTTACCTGTGAAGCCTGCCACGGCGATATGAACGGGCAGGGGAAAAAACATCCGGACACCAAAGACGCGAGTCTTTTAAAGGGTGAAGCCACCCATATGTTCGACTACCATCGCTGCAGATCGTGCCATCGCGAGTCGTATGAAAGATACCTTCGGGGGGCCCATGCCAAGGCCCTCACAGAAGAGAAAAGAGCACCTGCTTCCGAAGGAGCCGTTTCTGATCGGCTCAAGGCCCCCACCTGCGGGGAGTGTCATTCCGCTCACTATGGCAAATCGCATCTTTCCAGGGTAGCGACGGGACAAGAGATGACAGCGGTCTGCGGCGCCTGTCATGCGGCACAGAAGGCCACCTACTTAGAGAACTATCACGGAAAGGTCGCTGTCAATCTGCGTGACGAGGCATCCGCCTACTGCACGGATTGCCACGGGGCCCATAACTGCATTTCTCTCAAAGAGAGGAAGGCGGCCCTTGCGGCATGTCAGAGGTGTCATCCCGGTGCCGGGGAGAGATTCTCACAGTTCGTGATCCACCCGACCACAGAAGGCCTGGCCCGGGACAACAGGGAAAAGCAGAAACATGTGACTATCATAAAGATCGTCACACTCATTATGACGATCATCGTCATCCTGGTGGTGGGTTTTTTCTATGGACACAGCTTCCTGTGGCTCTTGAGAGAACTACATGAAAAGCTGAGGAAACATTGAGTCACTTTAGGCACTTCCAATAAAGAGATCTGAATGATGACAGAAGATAATTCACAGGAAGCGATGTTCATCCGGTTCTCCGTGCTCCAGCGGTTCCTCCATATCATTGTCATGGTCGGCTTCACAGGGCTTGCAGTCACCGGCTTTTCGCTCAAATTCAGCGACCAGTGGTGGGCCGGCGGCTTTGTGTGGCTGATCGGCGGGGCGGGGCATCTGGCCTATCTGCATCGCTTCTTCGCCGTCATTACCTATGCCTGCGTCATGGCCCATATCCTCTGGCTGGTTTATTATAAATTGGTCCTCAAGGGAAGCCTTACCGGTCCCCAATCCCTCTTTCCGAGGGTCAAGGACATCAAAGATCTGCTGGGACACCTGCAATATTTTTTCGGTCGTGGACGTCTGCCCTCGTTCAATCGGTTTACCTACTGGGAAAAATTTGACTACCTGGCCATCTTTCTGGGCATGAACACCATGGGCCTGACCGGAGTGATCTTATGGGCCCCGGAATTCTTTTCCAGACTGATACCCGGTTACTTCATCAATCTGGCCCAGGTCCTCCATCTGTATGAGGCCATTCTGGCAGTTGCCCTCAAGTTTGTGGTGCACATAATATCGGCACACCTTCGACCCGAAGTCTTTCCCATAGAAAAAAGTATCTTTACCGGAATAACCAATAGAGAGAAGATCCTGAGAGAACATCCCGGGGAGTGGGAGGATATCATCGTCTCAACAAAAAACCCTGAACACGGTCCTCCTTCTCAGGTATCATAAAGATGGTTTGATGCAATGATTTGGGCACTGTCCGCTTGTGAGTGGGGAATCGGGCCGAAAAATCGGAAATATGAGTTACGACGGCAAACACACGTGGCAAGGCATGGCGATTCAGGTTCCATTTTTTCTCAATCGACAATCGAAAATCGGCAATCGGCAATCGAAAATCCTAACAAGGGGGATACCCAAGCCATTGAAAACGCGGATTGTGCTCATCCTAATTCTTGTCGGTGTTCTTCTGATCGCCCCTCAAGCGGGGGCTGAAGATCCGGTCATGATGTCCCCTGCTCTGGATGGAAAGCAGCGGGAATGTCTGGACTGCCATCGGTATCCCAATGTCAACACAAATGAGGGGGCCTATGCCTCTCAGGCCTTTTGCATGGAGTGCCATGATCAGAAGGCGTGCCAGAAAAACGTCAACGGGCAACCGGTCTCCCTTCGGGTCGATCTTCAATCCTTTGAAAAGACGCGGCATAGATATACGGCCTGCATCCAATGCCACAGGGATGTGGCTAAATGCCCCCACGCTTCCAAGTCAGGCGCTCAGTGCACCGGGTGCCACAGCGTACACGGGGAAGAAGAGATCCATGACCCTCACCTACAGGTGGATTGTCAGGCCTGTCATCGCACCTCCAAGCTTGTGTCTCTCGACAGGGAGACCGGACAGGTCACGCTCGCCCGTGTTGACGATCAGAAAGCCCCCATCTCTCTGATTGATCATGCCCTGCCCGATGTCGCCGATCCTGAATTTTGTAACCGATGCCACAACGCTGAAAACAAGGTGGGAGCGGCCGCAGCCGTCCTCCCCTCCAAAAGCTTCCTCTGCATCCTCTGCCACAGCGCCCCGTTGACCATCGGGAACCCCATCTTCTGGGCCGCCTTCATCATTTTTCTCTTCGGCGTGATCCTGACCCTCAACTTCTGGTTCAAAGGGAGCGTCCAGGGAGAAGAGAGGTCGCTTCACCGGAAGATCGCCCTCACATCCGAATCCGTGTGGCAGGTGATATTCTCACGGCAGGTCTTCACCCTCATCAAGGTGATGATCCTTGACATCTTCCTGCAGCGGAGGATCCTGCAGGAGAGCGTCAAAAGGTGGTCGATCCATTCCCTCATATACCTGTCCATCTTGGCGCGTCTGTTCGTCGGGCTTCTCACCTATTTTGCATACCGGATCAGCCCCGACAGCCCCCTCGCACTGGCGCTCTTGAACAAAAACAACGGGTTTACGGCCTTTTTCTATGACTTCACAGGCCTCCTGGTTGTGTTTGGCATTGTCTGGGCCTTGATTCAACGGTTCATCCTCAAACCGGTCCATGTGGCAAGGGAGGGGCAGGACAATTTGGCTGTCTCTATCATTGGTGTCCTGATCCTGCTGGGATTCCTCCTGGAGGCCGTAAGGATCCTGATGACCCAGATCCCGCCCTCCATGGCCGTTTTCTCATTTGTCGGTTATCCGATCGCGAGAAGCCTCTCGGTTCTTGGACTTGACTGGAAGATCATTTACCCTTATCTCTGGTATGCCCACGCGGTTGTGGGGGCCTTGCTCATTGCCTATCTCCCCTTTGGCAAAATGCGGCACGTCATTAACACGCCGCTCACTCTGATGATGAATTACAGGATGAAATAAATTTTTTGTAACACATTAGCCAATAAAAAATAGTAAAGCGCCAGTGGGGGTCTCTTTCCCAAAGGACGCAACAAAGGATTCCACAGGTCCTGGAATGCCCCCTTGGCCGTCAATACAGGTTCGGAAGAGGCAGGGACGACGGTGGTTTTAACTGAGGTCTACTCCTGGCTTCCGGCTCGTAGAGCCTACAGCTCGGAGAGGGCTGTCCCGGTGCGAATTTTAAGTATACACTGCCGTCTCCATGGAATGAGACAGGGCCTTGCGTCCTTTGGGTAAAGAGACCCCCTCTGGCCGGGCATGTCGCGATACATTTTATTAAAGAACCAACGCGGCCTAACCGCAACCAAAAATTTATCACACAGAGACACAAAGCACACAAAGGATTTTTTCTTTAAACCCCCAAAAAGATGCCCGTCTCTTTGTGTTCTTCGTGGCTTCGTGTGAGTCAAGAAGGAGTTATCATACAGAGCCACAAAGAGATTTTCTTGTTTTTTGTGACAGGATTATAGGAAATAAGCCACTAAAGAGTTACGACTTTTTAAAACGGATTGGAAAGAACATGCCGGAAGATAAATCGATCCTCCCCGAAGACGCAATTGCTGCAAACGAAACCGTTTCGCAGCCCGAGATTGAGAAAGCCCCGCCATCTGTGGACGCAACGGATGTGGAAACATCCGCAGACGCGGCTGTAGAAGAAAAGGGGGACAAACCCGCCGGGGGGGAAAAGGGTGAGACAGTCACTGCCCAGGAGAGGGTCAGAGATATCCTCATTTCCAATCTGGATATGCGCCGGCTGATCGAGTTAGACGCCTGTACCCGGTGTGGCGAATGTCTCACCTGGTGCCCGGTCTATGATCAGGACGAAAAGCTGGGGATCATTCCCCGGGCCAAGGTCACAGACTTCCTGAGGGTGATCCGATCCCAGAAAGGCCTGCTCGGAAGCATCATACGGAATGAAAAGACCCCTGAGGCCGTTAAAAGGCTGCTGGCCTTCTTTTTTCGCTATAAGGAGGTCTCGAAGCCCAAGTTTGAGGAGTTTGTTAAAAACCTGTATGAATGCTCCACCTGCGGACAGTGCCATGTGGTATGCCCGGCCAACATTGATACCGTGAACCTCTGGGAGGATATTCGCCGCCTCATTGTCAAGGCCGATTACGGACCCCTGGACTCACAGAAGGCCCTGATTAAGAGTGTGAAATCGTATGATAACCCGTGGCAGCAGCCCCGTGCCGGCCGGGAAAAGTGGGCCAGGCGGGCCAAGAAGGAGAATCTCATCCAGGAACTCCCCAGGGAAATCAAAAAGACAAAGGGAAAGGTCCTCCTCTTTCTGGGATGCACGGCTGCCTACGACATCAATGTCAAACAGGTCGCTGTCAGCACGATCAATATTTTAGAGGCGCTGGATGTGGATTACGGCTGCCTCGGGAAAGACGAGAAATGCTGTGGGAGCGTCATGCTGAGGATGGGCGATCCTGAATTCGAGCGGTTGGCCTCCGAGAACATCAAGATGTTTAATGACCTGGGGATCGAAACCCTCATCAGTTCCTGTGCAGGCTGTTTCAAGACCATCAAGGGAGACTATCCCAAGGTCGGGAAGATGAATTTTGAGGTCCTGCACACAGTGGAATTCCTGCGACGCCTATACGAGGATAAAAAGCTGATATTCAAGAACCCGGTGGAAACGATTGTGACCTACCACGATCCCTGCCATCTGGGCCGGGCCTCGGGTGTGTATGATGATCCCCGATTCATCATGGAGATGATACCAGGCCTCGAACTCATCGAGATGCCCAGAAACCGCGAGTATTCGAGATGCTGCGGGGCCGGGGGAGGCCTCAAATCCGGATACCCAGACATCCAGAACAAGATGGCCCAGAGGCGGGTGAAGGAGGCCGAAGAAACCGGTGCAAAGGAACTGGTCTCTGCCTGTCCATTCTGCTTTCAGGGGCTGCAAGTCGGAATCAGTGCCTTGCAATCGCCCCTGACTATGCGCGATATCAGCTTCCTGGTCGAGGCGTCTTTGCAGAATGACACACCTTTAAAAGAGGAAAAAAAGATCCGCAAGGTCAGAAGGTCTAAGGACGATGCGACCGAAGATCCTGATTCTGGAGGAGAATAGATCGGCGCCTATAAGAAATATGTCTACTGGCTTGAAGAAGCGGAATTCGCCTCTCTGGATTCACGGTTAAAGAGGGAAGGCATCCTCATGCATGAGGCCAAGAAGGCAATCTGCGTTCCTTTGGCCAGAAACATCGAGATAGGGTTTGTGCCCAAGGATGGCTGGAGCAAGTACGCCCTTTGCAGACGTCAGCTCACCTGGTTCCATCCTGAATGTTCCTACTATGGTCAGGTCCTCGTCATCAGCTCCAGCAGGATTGAGGCGATCGATACAGGGCCGAGTGTCGTTATCCGCGAGTGCAAATTTAGACGCCCCGAAGTGCCCGACCGAGCCGGGCAGTTGCGTCTGATTGATAGAAAAAGCTATCATCAGGCCCGTCCCGAGGCATGGGAGGACATCGATAACGAGGATCCCGAATTTCAGGAGCGATGGCTCAAAATCATGGGGCTGAGGGGCATCACCTATGATGAACTCTTCATCACCCACTGCGCCAACCACGCCAACTTTATTGAACCTATCCATTTTATCAGGGAAGAGAACCAGACCGTGCCCTATTCCATTGCAAAAACCACCCACATCTGTTCCGCCTGTCTCGAGTTTTTCAACATCATAGGTTCTCAGTTTCAAAAAAAGCTGGTGGTCCCCTGTCCCGGGGCTGTTTTATTTGCAGGCATGGCCTCTAACCGCTATTATGAGGTGGTTCAGTCAGCATAACCATCTCAATCGCTTCACCCGCCAACGACTCAGGGTTTTATTAGAAACTGGAAGGAGGGTATGATGAAAACTGCATCGTTTCTGACTATTGTTATTTCTCTGCTGTTTCTGGTAGGCCCATCTCCTGGAAATGGCAAGGAGAAACCCATACGAATCGGATACCTTCAGAGCGATATCCACCAATTGGCCTGCTGGGTTGCCCTGGAAAAGGGGCTTTACCGGAAAAATGGGGTTGACGTGGAGGTGGCGGGCATCTTCAAGGCCGGACCTGAAGAGATGAGCGCATTTGCGGCCGGGGCCCTTGATGTGGGCTATGTGGGAGAGGCGCCTGCAACCACGGCCGTGGCCAACAAGGCGGCGGAGGCGACGGTCCTGGCCCAGGTGAACACCGAGGGGTCTGCGATTGTGGTGGGGAAGGACGCGCCGGAAAACCATATGCGCGATCTGGCCGGGAAGAGGGTGGCCATCCCCGGTCATTCCACGGTCCAGGATTTTCTCCTCAAAAAGGCCCTCCTGAAATTTAATGTGGATCAAAAATCAGTCCATATCATCGTCCTGAAGCCCCCCGAGATGATCGGGGCGCTCAAGACAGGGCAGATTGATGCATTTATCGCCTGGGAGCCCTACCCTGCCAAGGCCCAAACCATGGGTGTTGGACGGATCCTCCTTACCTCTCATGAGATTTGGAAAGATCACCCCTGCTGTGTCCTTGTTGCAAATAACCGCTTTCTTTCCGATCGGCCCCAGGATGCCAGGGCCATGGTCCGGGCGCACGTGGAGGCAACGGATTTTATCAAGGAATTTCCTGACGAGGCCGTCAGGATCGGCGTCAAATACACCGGGATGGATGAACCAACCGTCCGTCTGGCCATGAAAAACGTGAACTACACCTATCTCCTGAGCGTCGACGGGGAGAGGGAATATGTGGATTTTCTCTCACGTATGAAATACATCACACTGCCCGACCCGGGGGCGTTTGTGGAGAAGTTTATCAACCAGAAGATCCTCGGAGACGTCATTGACAAATGAAATTTGATCGGTACCTCTTACCCCTGGTCTTGCTCCTCGTGTGGCAGGGGCTCTCTTTTATCAAGGTGATTCCCTCCCACCTCCTCCCGTCTCCGGTCAAGATCCTTCTCGGCTTGAAGGACCTCATGGTCATCGGGATGCCCCCCGGGCATCTGCTTTACTATCACGTGCTCTACAGCCTCTACCGCGTGACCTTGGGGTTTGCCTTCGCCGCACTTCTGGGAATCCCGCTGGGTCTGCTGATGGGCGGGTCTCCCAGACTGCGCCGGATCATCAACCCTGTGATCGAACTCGTCCGACCGATACCGCCCCTGGCATGGATCCCCATCGCCATCCTCTGGTTCGGCATCGGGATGAAGTCGGCTGCATTCATTATCTTTTTAGGCGCCTTTTTCCCGATCCTTCTCAACACCGTCTCAGGGGTGGTTTCGATCAACCCCATATACTTTGAGGTGGCCCGGACCCTCAATGCAAAGCAAAAGGACATTTTTTTTAAGGTATTGCTTCCAGGGTCCATCCCGTCTATATTTGTAGGGATGAGGATTGGTGTAGGGATCGGGTGGATGACCCTGGTGGCCGCTGAATTCACCGGCGTTAAGAGCGGTTACGGGCTCGGCTACATGATTATGACGGCCAGGGACATCCAGCGGCCGGATGAGATTTTGGCGGGCATGCTGATAATCGGCCTGATCGGCGTCCTGATCAACAGCGCGCTGAGGCTCTACGAATCCAGGATCGTTCGATGGCAGTAGAAGGGGGAGACGGGGCATTATGGGCCTGGAACTGATCGGTCTGACCAAGGTCTTCGGCGGGGAAGACTCCGATGCACCGCTCCATGTCCTGAATGATATCCACTGTCAAGTGGAGGAAGGGACCTTTGTCTCCGTTATCGGCCCGAGCGGATGTGGAAAAACAACGCTGTTGAGGATAATCGCGGGGCTGGAAAGGCCCTCATCCGGCAGGGTCCTCATTGATGGGAGAAAGATAGCATATGAGACCGACCGAATCGGCCTCGTATTCCAGGAGTACGCCCTTTTCCCCTGGCTGACGACCCTCCAGAACATCCAGTTGGGCCTGGAAATCATGGATGTGCCTAAAAAGGAGAGGCTTGCGGCCGCCATGGACTACATCCACCGATTCGGTCTCAGCGGATTCGAAGGCCGGTATCCCCGCGAGCTGTCAGGGGGAATGCGGCAACGGGTGGCCATCGCCCGTACATTGATCACCGATCCTAAAGTGGCATTGATGGACGAGCCGTTCGGTTCCTTAGACAGTCAGACAAGAAATGATCTGCAGGCATTTCTGCTCGGACTGTGGGAGACCCAGAAGGTGACCATCATTTTTGTGACACATAATGTGGATGAAGCTGTTTTCATGAGCGATGACATCCTGGTATTATCCAGGCGGCCCGCTGAGATTGTGAGCCGTTTCCAGGTAGACTGCCCGCGACCCAGGGACCGGACCAGCCCGGCGTGCAACGCCATCCGGAAAATGGTGCTGGAGACCTTGGAAGCAGAAAAAAGAGACGCATCCTTTTGAAAAAAGAGATCGCTTTCAAGAGGATGTTTTTGGGGTTTCCGGGCATGCATCATCTTATTTTGAGGCGTTTTTCAACCAACCATCACAAACCCAATAGAAAAGGAGTAAGACAATGAAAATAGTCGGCGTATCCTGCAGCGCACGCAAGGGAAAGACCACCCGGTATGCCTTGGATTGCTGTCTCAGGGCGATCACCGAGGCATATCCTCAGGTATCTACCGTGACCATCGATCTCGCGGAAAAAGAGGTCAACGTCTGCAAGGCCCTCAATCACTGCACGAAAAATCTAAAATGCGGCCAGGAGGATGACTTCAACGAACTCATTCCCATCCTTTCCGACCCTGATGTCGGCGGTCTGATCGTGGCCACACCGGTCTATATGGGCGCCATGAGCGGCCAGTGTAAGGCATTTTTGGATCGGTGCGTGATGTTCAGGCGTAACGGATTCCTGTTTCGAGACAGGGTAGGGGGCGTCATTGCGGTAGGCGGGTTCCGAAACGGGGGTCAGGAAGCGGTCATCCAGAGCGTGCATGCCGTTATGCTGGTCCAGGATATGATTCTCGTGGGCGACGGCAAACCCAGCGCCCACTTCGGAGGGACCATGTGGAGCGGATATCCGGAGGGGATTGAGCACGATGATGTGGGTCTCGAGACGGTCCGGGGCCTTGGCCGTCGGGTGGCGGAGGTCGCGCTGAAGATGGCAGGATAAACCGAATGATCGGCCATGTCGTAACAGAAATCCAGAGCCAGGGGGTACGTCTCGGAAAAGGGCTTCTCAGCAGGCAGGGGGGGGCAGGCCCGGCGGACGCGGGGACCTTTCTGATAGATGGGATCGCGGTAACCGTCCCGACGGGAAGTCCCTATGTATCAAACTCTCCCTATTTCCTCAGGGCCGGGGAAGGGCGGGTTTTCCTCTGCAAAGACGGCAGGGACCTTCTCCCCGTGGAGATGATACCCCGGCCGCGGTTTTATGAGCAGACTGCCAGCGATGGGACCCCCTGTTCAAAGATCGCCCTCCTTCACGGAAAGGACTGCCTGGCCACCTCGGTGCTTCAGACCTGCATCTATTGGGATTCCGACCGCCGGTGCAGGTTCTGCGGGATCGAGCTCTCGTTAAAGAACCAGCAGACTGTTTTATTGAAAACATCTGAACAACTGGCAGAAACAGCCCGCAAGGCACAGTCTCTGGATGGCGTCAGGCATGTGGTACTGACGACGGGAACGGGGAGGCCCCCGGGGGCTGAGATATCGATTCTGGCTGAGGCCTGTTCGGCCATCAAGAAGGTCGCAGACCTTCGCGTGCATGCCCAGTTTCTTCCCCCCGTTGACCTGGAAAGACTTCATGATCTGAAGCATTCCGGAGTGGACACCGTCGGCATTCACATTGAAAGCCTTGACATGGACGTCCTCTCCAGGATCGCCCCTGTCAAGGCGGCCATCGGTTTGGGTCGATATGAGGCGGCCTGGAAGGCTGCCGTGGAGATATTTGGCCCGAATCAGGTCGACAGCTTCCTCATTGCGGGCCTGGGTGAAAGACCCGATTCCATCGTATCCGGCAGCGAACGCCTGGCAGATCTGGGCGTCTATCCCTTTGTCGTCCCCCTTCGGCCCATCCCCGGATCGCTCATGGAAGATGCGCTTCCCCCTGATCCGGCCGTCATGACAGCTATCTACGAAAAGGTGGCCGGTATCCTGGAGAAGGCGGGGCTTTCCGCTGTGAGCTCCCTCGCAGGCTGCGTCCGGTGCGGGGCCTGTTCAGCGCTTCCCCTCTATGAACGTCCCGAGGCCCTTCTCTTCTGCCATCGGGCGAGGACATCCGCCGAATTAAAACAGGCCTTTGACATCCGAACGGATGTATTCGTAAAAGAACAGAAGATCTTTGATGCAACAGACAGGGACCGCAACGACTCGAAAAGCATCCATCTGATAGCGAAACACGGTCAGGATGTGGTAGGCGCCGTAAGGGTCTTTTCCGCCGGCAACGGCAACGGTCACTGGATCGGGGGACGACTCGCGGTCAAAAAGGGGTATCGATCTTCAGGCGCTGGAGAACTCCTGGTCCGGAGCGCCGTCGCAACGGTCAAGAAACTTGGATGCACGAAATTCACCGCCCACATCCAGGAAAAAAACATCCCTTTCTTTTCGCGGCTCGGCTGGAAAGGCATTGAAGGGCCCAGGACCTATTTCGGGAGGATCCACCAACTAATGGAGGCAGACCTCAAGGATTGATGATTGTCGATTGATGATTGATGAGTTTGCGATCGTAGTGGGAAACCGGAATTGCGGAATTGCGGATTTAGGGATTGAGGAATTGAAAACGATATTCTCAGTCCGGTCTGGGAGTTAAGATCTATTTGCTCTGATTTCAGATAGCTGACGTTGCTTTGTTTTTCAAATCAACAATAGTAAATCAACAATCATCAATCTAAATGGACGTATATCAGGAGCATTGAACATTGAAGCGAAACCTGACGCAGTTAGTTGACAATACCCGAAATTACCTTGGGCTTTTGCGAAAAAGGCCGATCGAGGAGGTCTATGCGAAGCTCCTCTTAGGGGGCCAGCCGGGTCCCCAGTTGCCCAACTACGGGGACGATGCGGCCGTGATCCCCTGGAAGGACGGATACCTGCTGCTGGCCGCCGACGGCATGATGACCCGGTTGCTCATCAATGAACCCTATGCAGCCGGCAAGGCATCGGTCATGGTGACGGTCAATGACATCTATGCCATGGGGGGGAGGCCCCTTGCCATGGTCAATGTCCTGGCCAGCGGCGATGATGTGCACCGTTCAAAGGTCATTGATGGGATTCGAAAGGGATGTGAAAAACTGCAAGTGCCCATGGTCGGGGGCCACCTCCATCCCGACGCCCCCTCAGACGCCCCGTCTCTCTCCGTCGCCATTTTGGGCCATGCGAATAAGCTGCTCCGGAGTCATCTCGCAGCCCCGGACGACGACCTCATCTTTGCCGCAGACCTCAAGGGCCAAGTCGGTTGTTATTCTGTTGTAAGCTGGGATGCCAATTCAGGAAAGACCCCAGAGGAATTGATCCATCGCCTGGAAGCCCTCCCCGTCATCGCGGAGAATGGGTGGGCCCAGGCGTGCAAGGATGTCAGCAACGCCGGCCTCTTAGGGACCCTTTCCATCATGATGGAAAACTCGGGAAGGGGCGCAGAAATCGACCTGGATGCGGTCCCCTGCCCACCGGAACTGGATCTCCTTGATTGGATGGTCTCTTTTCAAAGCTTTGGATTCATCCTTTCCGTTAAGCCAGCGAACTCCCGGCCGATCATCGATCTTTTCCGGGAAAGGCACATCCATGCCGCGGTTGTCGGCAGGGTAACGGATCAGAGAACGGTCATGGTCAGGAGCGGATTCGAGTCTCAAACGGTTTTCGATTTCACAACAGACAGGATTACCGGCATCACCTGCCCCCTCTGAACAACCATTCAGCAAAAGAAGCGCCTAAAGTTTAAAGTGCCTAAAGTTGAGAAACAGCAACCAGCGACGAGCTGAAAGCGCAAAGCTGAAAGCAACAACAGGGATTAGTGGTCAGAATCGGTAGTCAGAAAAGACCACATCCCAGTCCTCCAGTCATACAGTCATCCAGTCCCCTAGTTCTCCGTTCATCCAACATCCAGCAACCAGTATCGAGTATCCGGTATCCAGCAATCCCGAGCCGCTGAAAACAGTTGACATAAAAATGCATTATCAGATAAAAACTTTTCGCAAACAAAATCAGAGAGGTGAGCGTCATCTACTATACAGGGGAACGATCCGGTTTAATCAAGGGCATCGGCCTGGGCCTGATCCATATCTACTATGGACAGGGCGTCGGGAAAACAACCCGGGCCGTGGGGCTGGCCATACGGGCAGCCGGGGTAGGCCTCCGGGTCAACTTCATCCAGTTCATGAAGTCGGGCAACTCTTCGGAAATATTAATATTTGCGAATATCCCCAATATTCGCTACCAGTGTCCGGGAAGACACCCTTTCATCCTCTCCAAGGGTCCGGAACCCGTGCACTACCAGCATGCCGCAGAGGCGCTCCGATATGCACAGGAGGCTATTGACGATGGGACCCAGGTGCTCATCTGCGATGAGATCCTCAACACGCTCATCTTCCACCTGCTGGAACAGAAACAGGTGGAGGATTTGATTCAACGTTGCAAAGGAAGGATCGAACTGGTCATGACCGGCGCCAATGCCCCTCCGTCGCTGATTGAACTGGCTGACTATGTGACCGAATACAAGCAGATCAAACATCCCTACTACAAAGGAGCAAGGGCTAGAAGAGGGATTGAGTATTGATGGTGTCATAAAAAGTCCCAAAGTTCGGGATTTTGATTGGCGGTTACAACGCTAACCTGCTGCAATAATGCACAATCCCTAAATTCCTAAATCCCTAAATCCATGTAAAAAGCACTTTTTACATGGACGTCAATATTTGATCTTCTGTACCATCAATAAAGAGATCAGGCTGAAAAAGGCGCCGGCCACAAAGGGGATCCGGTAGTCCACCATCCACAAGAGGCCGCCGATCGCAGGAAGGAACACGGCAGCAATGTGGTTGATGGTAAACCCCATGGCCATACTCGGAGCAATATCTTTCGGGTCCGCCACTTTCTGGAAATAGGTCCGGATGGCAATGGCGAAATTGAAAAAGATGTGGTCCAGGATGTAGAGGACCGCCGCCGCCCACCTCGAATCCACCACGGCATAGGACAGAAATATAAAAACCAGTGCCCCATATTCCAGCGACAGGACCTTTCTTTCACCAAATCGGATAATGCTCTTTCCGATCAGCGGACTCAGGAAGTAATTAATAAAATTGTTGACCACAAAGAGGATAGTCACCTCCTGAACCGTGTAGTGGAATTTCTTGACCAGCAAAAAGACCGCAAAGGCCATGAAGATCTGTCGTCTGGCCCCTGCCATGAAGGTAAGAAAATAGAAGAGCCAGTATCGCCTCCGAAATATCATCTTTCTGTGTTGGGGAACAATGTTCTGGTCCGTGGGGTTCCGACTGAATGCCCAGATGGCGGCCGCGGTGATCATCCCGCCGATGATCAGATAAGTTTCCCTAAACTCGAATATCGCAGCAACCAGATAGATAAAGATGCCGGTCCCGATACTGGATGCCGCGGCAATGCTTCTCAGTTTCCCGAAGACCCAAGGCGATGTCTGTGTATCAAAGTACTGGAGCGTCAACGACTGGTTGGTGGTCTCGTAATAGTGGAACCCGAAACTCATGATGAGGGTAGTCGCCATGAGCCCCGCATAGGAAGGGAACAGACCTGTCAACCCGAGGCCGACCCCCAGGAAAAGGACCGACAGCGCGGAGAGGCGGTGCTCTTTGATGATCAGCATGACAAAGACGGCGAGGAGTGTGAGGAATCCCGGGATCTCCCGGACCGACTGGATCGCCCCGACCTGACTGCCTGTAAGGCCGACCTGTTCAACGGCAAAATTGTTGAACAGGGTCATCCAGGCCTGCAGTCCTACCGTAGAGCAGATGGTCAATACCATCAGGAAGCGAAACATTGGATTCTGTGTAGTCTTATCCATGCGTTACGGTCATCTCGTGTGATACTGGATACTGGATACTGGATGTTGGATATTGGATACTGGATGCTGGATACTGGTTGCCCACGTTTGGAGTTTGGAGTTTGGAGCGCCTAAAGTTGATGTATTCGTAAAAAGTCAACAATACGAAATCTGCGCCTAATGATTTCAATGGGTTACCCCTTGTAAAAAGGCCAAATTCGGACTTTTTACGAGACCATCACAGTTGAAAAGGAAAAATTCCGATTTGAACTTTTAACTCCATACTCCACACTTCGTGGCTGCATGAATGGGATGAAGGAATGCTGTCTTTTCTGACCTCTGACATCCGACTTCTGAGATCGGGTCGTGCGATGCTTTTGAGGGTTCAGGGGCTGAGAGGCTGGGCAGTTTACAGGGACGTCAGCATCTGGACCTCAACCCTGTCTCCGGCCTCCAACGCGCGCACCCCTTCCGGCACCCGAATCAGTGCCTCGGCCCGGGCCTGAGACTGAAGACGGCTTTTCATCCGTTGAGGCACGGCCCACCACTCAGTGCCCCTTCTTTCAAGGGTAGCCTGGAAGAACTGGGTCCAGTCGACGTCTCCGCTCATGGTTTCGGCTATACGGGCCTGTTTGGTCTGAAACGGGATGGGCGGCCTCCCCCCCATGTGAAGCAGCCCGGGCAGGGCAATTTGAAGGAAGGCCATCTCATTGGAAGGGGGCCCTCCAGGCAGACAGAAAACTGCCTTTTCTTCGATCATCCCGAAGGCCACTGCCTTGCCGGGCCCGATACGGACACGATGGAACATCACCTTGCACCCCATCTCTTCCAGCACCCGGACCGTCAGATCCCGCTCGCTCTTCCACGCCCCGCCACTGGTCAGAAGGACGTCGGCCCATGAGAGCATAGCGGAAAAGGCCTGACGGATCGTGTCCGGATGGTCCCTGACCACGGCCGTCTTTCCCTCCATCCTGAAATGGCGCAACCAGGAATAAAGCGTCACCAGGTTGCTGGCATAAAGCTGGCCTGATTCGAGGACGCGGCCAGGGGCCACCACCTCATCGCCGGTCGCAACAACGCCTACCCGGGGCATCGGGATAACACGGACCTGGTGCATACCCCCGGCGGCCAGAAGGCCTGTCAACGCTGGGGTTAGGACCTCCCCTTCGGCCGCCAAGCGCTCGCCGGATGCCACATCCGTACCAAGGGAAAGCACATTCCGCCCTGCAGGGGCGTTTTTGTAACACAGGACATGGCCGTCCTCCTCACGGGTATACTCGACCGCGACAACCGCATCTGCCCCTGTCGGAAGCCGGGCCCCGGTCAGGACCTTTATGGCAACCCCCGGCTCGATCACTCGATCGCTCACGTCTCCGGCGGCCGAGGTCCCCGCCACCCTGAGTCTCACGGGTTTGGCTTCAGAGGCCTCTTCAATGTCATTCGAGACTACGGCGAACCCGTCCCTCAGCGATGAGGCGGCAGAAGGGCAGTCCACCGTTGCAAAGAGGTCCTCCGCAGCGACCCGACCGCAGACCTCCTCCACTGGCAGGATCACCGGCGACAGCCGTTTCAGGGCGCCGAGGGTTATGGACAGGGCCTCTTTTAGTCCGATGTCAAATTTTTCGCTGGCTTGACGGTTATATGCCATGATCTGGTTCCTTTACGACGTTCGGTATGATCCTGTGAAACTGCATGCTGGATACTCGTTTTCCAGGTTTGAAGTTACGAGTTTGGAGTGTCTAAAGTTACAATAGGAAAAATTCCGATTTCAACTTCTAACTCTTCACTTCACACTCCACACTTCTCTTGCTGGATACTGGATACTGGATAAAATCCTTGAGCCTAACGCCTTATGCCTTCCGCCTCCTGCCTTGGATGCGGGTCAAAAATCCTGTCCAGCAGGAGACGCGGGAAGTTTCTTTTGTCAAAAACCGGATCCTCGGTGCTTGCCCCTTCCCAAAAGGGGAAAAATACGTCATAAGAGGGGATGACTATAGGGAAAGCGAGGCCACAAATCAAGGGCTGGTTTTCCCGATCGCCTCATCCGGAATGCATATGGACACAACATCCTATAAATGGCGGGCATTGATCACCGTTGCCATGGGGACCATGATGGCCACCATGGATGCAAGCATCACCACCATCGCCTTCCCTGTGCTCGCCCAGGTATTTGAAAAAGACCTCGCCGTAGTCATGTGGGTCACCGTGGCCTATATCCTGGTCAGCAGCAGCCTCATGCTCATCGTGGGGAAGATCAGCGATCTAATTGGACGCAAGCGGATCTATGCGGCCGGCATGGTCATTTTCACCGTGGGCCTGGGGGCCTGCGCCGCAGCCCAGAGCATCGAACACCTGATCCTTTTCAGGGCGCTTCAGGCAGTGGGCGCCGCCATGTCCATATCGTGTGGCACGGCTATTGTCACCGAGGCCTTTCCTGTGGCGGAAACGGGCAAGGGGCTCGGGCTCTTAAGCATGTCCGTTTCCATCGGCTTTATCCTGGGACCCATCCTCGGGGGCTTCCTTTTGGCCTGGTTGGACTGGCGATCTCTCTTTTACATCCGGATCCCGGCAGGAACGACTGTCGTCATCATGGCGGTGATGCTGCTGAAAAAAGACAGTACCCGTTTCGGGAAGGTCAAACTGGATCTAACCGGCACCATTGCCTCGTCCGGAGGCCTCTTCTGCCTTATCTTCGGAATCAGCCAGGTGAAAGAGTACGGGCCGACGGCGCCTCGGGTCCTCCTCTTCATGGGCGCCGGCCTGCTCATCCTCCTCCTCTTCATCTGGGTGGAACGTCGCGCAACCGACCCGATTGTGGACCTGTCTCTGTTCAAAAACCGTGTCTTTCTGTTTGCCGCGACAAGCCTTTTCCTCTTTTTTGTTGCAGCCCCCCCATATGTCCTGATCATGCCCTTTTACCTGATGGAAGGGGTCGGTTTCGATCCCATGCAAACAGGCCTCCTGTTGGCCGTGGTTTCCATGGTCACCATCGTCAGCAGCCCCCTCAGCGGCGCCCTGTCAGACCGTATTGGAAGGGTGTGGCTCTCCGCGTTCGGGGCTGCTGCAACAACGGCCGCCTTTTTCCTGATGTTGGGATTTGACCTACAGACAAAGGTTTCGACCCTTATTCCGGTCCTGATTTTATTGGGGATCGGGGTAGGGAGCTTTCAACCCCCCAACAACAGCACCATTATGGGGGCGGTCGCCAGGGAGCGGCTCGGTTCTGCATCAGCCCTGATTGCCACCCAGCGACAGGTGGGACTTTCACTGGGAATGGCCCTTGCCGGGGCGATTTTTTCTGAAAGACGCATGATCCATATAAGCAGGCTCAGCCAGGAGGGGGCCGGAGGGGCGGATGCCCTCAGGCAATCCATACCCCCTGCCTTCCATGACGCGCTCCTCATGTCGGTCATCCTCGGATCGGGGGCCATGATCCTTGCCCTCCTGTCTATCAGAAGAAAAAAGAGGACCCAGACACCCCCTGCCAGACAGCCTTGACGTCATGGGGCTTGTGTCACAAAGCGCCTTCCAGGTCCTCGAAGACGTCTTCCATCCGGTAAAGCGCCTGGTCCAGTTCATTGAGGCGTCTGGCCAGAAGATGTTCCCTCGCAACCTCTTTCAATCGCATAATCTTTTCCACATATGGGGAAATCGCATCCCTGAGGTCAGAGGGCGTATCGGGGTTTTCAGCAATGGCCTCCAGGGCATCGGCCATCTCATAAAAGGTAACCCCCTTTTCCACCAGTTCCGTGTAGGACATCCCCTTCAACAGATTTGCGATATTGGGGAACCGTTCTTTGAAACGCCTCTCATAAAAAGGAAGGAGGCGGATGTCGATCTGCATATACTTGCTCATGTAGCCAGTCCTTTCTGTAGTGCCTAAAGTTTAAAGCGTGTGCAACAACCCTCATGTTCAAATTTTCCGAATTTCGTCCATCCTGGTCTGCAGAGGTTCCACCTCTTTTTCCCTTCCCAACTCTCTGAGCCTATCCTTCAGCTTATCGATTTCCTCCTGGAGTCTTGGCGCCAGGTCTTTCTGCACCTTATCCCGGAATGCGGCCCCCGATCGTTTCATCTCCTCCAACAATTGATCCAGGTCTTTCTGCAGCCTTTTGATGCCTTTGTTTTCAGGGATTTCCTTCAGCCCTTCTGAAAATCCCTTGAACCGTTTCTTCAGGTCGGCCATGGTTTTTTCAAAATCATCCCCCATCTTGTCGAGGAGGGCTGAAAGCCTTGTCGCCCCCTCAACAACTGCCCCGTCTTCAAGGGGGCGCCCCTCCCCTTTCACCGTGATCATTTCAATGGCCTTGCTGCCGGGATCAGAAGGATCGTTGACAATAAAGAACCGTGAGTTTCCGGTAACCGCGTTCTTGAAATCCCTATTGATCGCCACATCCACAAGATAGGTCCCATCCTTTTCATAAAAAACATCCGTCACTTTGCCGATGGCATTCTCCTCAAAGAGAATCCGTTCTCCTGACTTCAAACCGTTAATCTGATCAAAACGGATCTTCAAATTGAGATCACTACTGAACCATCCTAAACAGACAAAATAAACTGACAGCAATATCAACATATTTCTAAACATGACCGAATCCTCCACAACTTCGATAAAATAAGCAAAAACCCATGAGACGATGACCGCTATCCCGGACTCACACCGCTTCGGAGGGGGACGTGGGCACGGTTGTTCAAGTGATCCCGGCCTTTCTGTTTTCAGATTTTTCAGATGAGAAGGATAAAAATATTGACAGACTCCGTCTTGATTGTCAATCCGGATCAAAGTTCGTCATGCCAACAGCCCTGGGAAGGCACTGCCAATGTCATCGGATTTTCGACCGGTTCGTTCCCGGCGTCGTGCGATCTCTCGTGAGGATCTTCGAGACATTCCCGATAGTAACGGATTGGCATCAGATGGCGCATTTTGAGGGAAAGGGTAGGCACGAGGTCATCCGGTTAGGGTCGTCAGCCGGCGCAAGGGAAAAAGGCCCACTTCTTGCTTAAAATAAAGAGATACAACCGGGTCCGCGGGATATCTGTTTCCAATCATTCAATGACCGCTCCGAACAGGCGGCCTCGTGACCCTTCGGAACGTGGTATCGTGGACCACGATCATCTTTTGAAATTGAAAGGGAGGACTTTTTGTATGTCGAAATTTGTCGGAAAATTGACGCTTAAACACAAACTGGTTGCCCCTAACCTTTCTGATGTGTGTGAAAACCGGGAGACATTTCACAGCCATGCCCTGTGAGAGGGGCTTTGCAGTCGCGTACTCGGCTCCTGAGAATCAGGTTTCCCATGGAAACCTTTGATGATTTTGCAAATAATGCGTGACAAACCAATAATAGACGGCTGCTCGCTTTGTGGTTCCCGGGCAGGTCTGGGGACAGAGTCGATCGGGGTTGACGTGTGCAGGTTTGTAGTGTGCCCGTGAGGGCATTGCCGAGGAAAACGCCTCACGGCGTCGCTACGAACCTGACAGGAGTGATCAATTGTCCTCGGATTAGAACTTTCCCTGACGCATAACCTTGGATCTACGGACACTGAACCCTCGAACGGTTACGAGAAAATTATATCGCGAGTTTGTATCATCTACTGGAGGGAGAAAAGATAATATGACGAACCAGTTTAGGGAAACGGCATTTCCCCTGTGGATGAAATGCGGACTTGCGGCAACCATCCTGTTGCTCCTTGCAGGCGGCGTATGGTTTTTCAAGTCGCAACAAACGCAGCAGCACCAGGAAATCGAAACAAATCTCATGGCCATCGCCCGGCTCAAGGCAGACCAGATCGCTGCCTGGCGAAAAGACCAGATGGTGGATGCCGAGCTTCTCGTACAAAATCTATTTCTGATCGAGGCCGTGACACGCCTTTGGGCCGATCCCGAGGGGGACTCTATTCAGCAACTCCGCGCTGTTCTGAGCCAGATTGAAAAAGAGCACGATTACGCCGACCTCCTCCTGCTGGACCCTGAGGGGATAATGCGTCTATCCGTGGAGGGAAACAGTCTTGGTCACAGCGGCTATAGCTCAGCCCTGGCCGTGGCGTTACGCGACGGCATGCCCGTCTTCACGGATCTGCATACCGAGGTGAATGATTCGACACCCCATATCTCCGTAACCTCACCGATCTTTCGCGGCAAACACCGAGCCGGGAAACCGATCGGCCTCTTGGTCTTGGTCTGCGACGCGACCCGATTCCTCTACCCCTTCATCCAATCCTGGCCGACGCCCAGCAGGAGTGCCGAGACCCTTCTGGTTCGACGGGACGGCGATGATGTGCTTTACCTGAATGAACTGCGCCACAAAATGGGTACGGCCTTAAACCTCAGAATCCCGTTGAGCCGGCCCGATCTTCCTGCGGCCATGGCCGTGCAAGGCAAGGTAGGAATTGTAGAGGGAAGGGACTATCGCGGGGTTGAAGTGGTGGCAGCGATCCTGCCGATCCCGGATTCCCCCTGGTTCATGTTGGCCAAGGTGGACGCAGACGAGGTCTTCTCCGAATGGCGATTCCGGTCTCTGATGATCCTCGGTCTGATGCTGGGCGTATTGCTTCTTCTGTCGGCGATCGGGCTGGTTCTGTGGCAGCGGAACCTCAAGGCACACTACCGGGCGCTGTACCGCTCCGAAGCACTCTTGCGTGCTACCATGGAAAAGGAGGCCGTTACCTTGAAGGCCATCGGGGATGCGTTGATCGCCACGGACGCCAACGGCCATGTGGAACTCATGAACCCGGTGGCCGAGACCCTCACCGGCTGGAATCAGGAAGAGGCCCGGGGAAAAGCGTTAAGCGACGTCTTTCGAATCATCGACGAAAAGACACGAAATACGGTGGTGGACCCGGTAGCCCAGGTCCTCAAGGAGGGCCGGGTGGTGGACCTGGCCAATCATACCCTGCTGTTGGCCCGTGACGGCCGGGAAATACCCATTGCCGACAGCGGGGCGCCCATTTGGGACGATACGGGCGAAGTGATCGGCGTAGTGCTGGTCTTCAGAGACCAGAGCGAAGAGCGCCTGAACCGGCGGTTGATCGAAACGCGCCTTTCCCTCATCGGCTATGCCCTGGACCATCCGTTGGACGACCTTTTGACCCGGGCACTGGACGAAGTGTGCGTGTTCGTAGACAGCCCCGTCGGCTTTTATCATTTTGTAGAACCCGATCAGAAGACACTTTCCCTTCAGCAGTGGTCCACCCGGACCCTGAAGGATTTCTGCCGGACTGAAGGTAAGGGGATGCATTACAGCATCGACCAGGCCGGTGTCTGGGTCGACTGCGTTCACGAAAGAAAACCGGTGATACATAATGATTATGCATCTCTCCCCCACAAGAAGGGACTGCCCGAGGGGCATGCCCAAGTGGTGCGCGAGCTGGTGGTGCCCGTGATGCGGGGAGGGAAGCTGGTGGCCGTCTTAGGGGTAGGCAACAAACCGGCCGATTATACACAAAACGATGTGGATATCGTTTCCTATCTGGCCGACGTGACATGGGAGATCGTCAGGCACAAACGGGCGGAGGAGGCGCTACACCTGAGCGAGCAGCGGTTCCGACGACTTCACGAGGAGTCGACATCGCCCTACCAATCCTTTGACGCCGAGGGCAATATCATCGATGTCAATACCGCATGGCTGGAGGAGCTTGGGTACAGGCGGGAAGAGGTGATCGGCCGATGGTTCGGCGACTTTTTAGCCGGTAACGGTCCCACGCTTTTCTCCGACAAGTTCATTCAGTTCAAGAGGCAGGGCCATGTCAAGGGCGTCGAGTTCGAGATGAAGCACAAGGATGGGGGAACCATCACGACAATCTTCGGAGGAAGGATCGGCCATGATGAAAATGGTCGGTTTCTGCAAACCCATTGTGAGTTTACAAACATCACTGAGCGCCGGCGGGCGGAGGAAGCGCACCGGCAATTGCAAGTCCAGCTTGTTCAGGCCCAGAAGATGGAATCGGTGGGAAGGCTGGCAGGGGGTGTGGCCCACGATTTCAATAACATGTTGGCGGTAATCCTGGGACGGGCCGAGATGATGCTCATGAAGATGAAGCCTGGGGATCCGCTTTATTCAAACCTCGAGCAGATCCAGAAAGTGGCCAAGCGCTCGGCGGATCTGACCCGTCAGCTTCTGGCCTTTGCCCGGAAGCAGACCATCGCGCCCAAGGTGCTGGACTTGAACGAAACCGTGGAAGGGATGCTCAAGATGCTGAGGAGGCTCATCGGGGAAGACATTGATCTGTCGTGGCAGCCCGAAACGAGTCTCTGGCCGGTCAAAATGGACCCTGCCCAGGTGGATCAGGTCTTGGCCAACCTTTGCGTCAATGCCAGGGACGCCATTTCCAAGACGGGGAAGCTCATCATCGAGACACAAAATGTGGTTTTGGACGAACTCTATTGTGCCAAACATGCGGGATTTGTCATCGGTGAGTACGTGATGTTGGCTGTGAGCGACACGGGTTCCGGCATGAGCAGGAAAACGATTGAGACTATCTTTGACCCGTTTTTCACCACCAAGGAGGTGGGCAAAGGCACGGGGTTGGGGCTTTCCACCGTATACGGCATTGTTAAGCAGAACGGCGGGTTCATCAATGTCTACAGCGAACCGGAAAAAGGGACCACCTTCAGGATTTATACCCCCCGGCACGAAGGTGAAGCTGAAGCCGCACGCCGGGAAAGCCGGGAAAAAATCCCGAGGGGAAGCGGGGAGACGGTTTTTCTGGTGGAAGACGATCCGGAGATCCTGGACATCGGCAAGGCGATGCTGGAAAGTCTGGGCTACACGGTGCATGCAGCGAACAGCCCCGATGAGGCCCTGGGTCTGGCCCAAAAGCATCCTGGCAAGATCCATCTGCTTATGACCGATGTGGTGATGCCGCAGATGAGCGGAAAGGACCTGGCCACGCGCCTTACCGAGAAACGGCCGGAAATCAAGACCCTCTTCATGTCCGGTTACACCGCCGATGTCATTGCCCACCACGGGGTTCTGGATGAAGGCGTCCGGTTTATCCAGAAGCCGTTTTCCATGCATGACCTGGCGGTCCGGGTCAGGGAGGCGCTGGAAATCGAAAATTGAATACGGCCCTGAAGACGTTCATAGGCCTGTTCCCCCTTACAAATTCCCGGCACAACCATCGCCAGGGCCACAAGGCCCAAAACCGGAGGAAGAGCTATCCAGGAACGCTTTCGATGATCAGATCCCCCTTGCCGATGGACCAAAACCCTGCCCCTGAAAAGGCGATTGGCGGGGGAAATCCATCCCTGATGGCCCTCCCCTTCTTACAGGAACTCGCATGAATTTTCAATTATCTTGAATGCGGGGCGCGGATCAACCCCATTATCTCGCAATTCATTCTCCGAAATCCCCCTTTCGTCGCAAGCCGGTTGCACTATTCTTAAATCATGGTAAGAATACGGACAATTCAATGCAGTATGGGGGTTTCACGACTCACAACACGTTTCAAAGGAGGGATCATCATGTTGGGTCAGCAGATATCGCGTCGTTCATTCCTATCCATCACAGCCATGGCAGCGGCAGCGGTGGCGCTCGATTGGCGCAAAATCGAGGCCCTTGCCTCGGGAATGGGCCCGAAAGAGGACTACCCCGCCGTGATCATAGGCGCCGGCCTGGGAGGGCTCTGCTGCGCAGCCTATCTGGCAAAACAGGGGATTCCTGTGACCGTTCTCGAAAAGCACGACATCCCTGGCGGGTATGCCACGGCATTTGACCGTGCAGGGGGAAAGTTCTCTTTCGAGGTGTCGCTGGAAGGGACCGCGGTAAAAGGAGATGCCATCGGACGGATGCTCCAGAATCTCGGCATCATGGATAAGCTCGATTTTGTAGCGCTTCCCGAGGCCTACCGGGTCGGGACAGGGGATAAGGAAATCGTATTTCCTCAGCGCGACCCTGAGGCCTTGATTCAGGAACTGGGAAAGCGTTTTCCTCAAGAGGCGACCGGCATTCGCGGTTTTATTCAGGAGGTCCTCGACATTTGCGAGGAAACCCATGCGTATGCCCCCCGGTCGCGGCTTTTAAAGACCCTCCTCAAGCCTATCTTTCCCCTCCAGTATCCCAGGATGTGGGCGGTCCGCAACAAGACTCTGGCCGATCTGCTGGACGGATATGTGAAGGATGCGGAGGTGCGAGGAATCCTCTCCGCCATGTGGCCGTATTACGGCCTGCCGCCTTCAAAGCTCTCCGGGTTTTATTATGCTGTTGCCACCGGCGGATACCTGAAGAACGGGTCCTATTATATCAAAGACAGGTCCCAGGCCCTGAGCGACCTTTTGGCAGAGACCATAGAGCGTGCAGGGGGAAAGGTCCTTTGTGAGACCGAGGCAACACAGATCCTCATTGAACAGGGGGCGGTCAAGGGGGTCCGGACGGCCTCGGGAGACGTCCTTCCGGCACGGGCCGTGGTGAGCAATGCAAGCGCACTTCACACGTTTCGGAACATGCTCCCGTCCAATGCCGTGCCTGAAACCTACCGTCAGAAGCTGTCCTCCTACCGACCCAGCATTTCATGCTTTATCGTTTGGCTGGGACTGAACCGCGAGCTGCGCGGCACGGTGCCATGGTACTCCACAGGCGTCGGTTCGGGTCAGGGGGCGGAGGCCGATTATCTCTCTTGCCTCAAGGGAGAGGTGGAGACATGCAGCTTCGGCGTAACCCTTTACGACACCCTGTACAAAGGCTACTCCAGCCCCGGGACATCTACGATGAAGCTCATCTGCCTTTCCGGTTATGAACCGTGGAGAAAATTCGAAGCGGATTACAGGGCCGGGAACAAAGGGGCATACCATAGGGAAAAAGACCGCTGGACCGACATATTGATCCGGCGCACCGAGGAGCAACTGATTCCGGGCCTTGGTTCCATGATCGAGGTCAAAGAGGCCGGGACCCCTCTCACGTGCTGGCGATATACAGGGAACACCGAGGGGGCCATCTATGGATTCGAGCAGTCCATGGACAATGCCTTCATGAACCGCATCAACAACCGGACGCCTGTGAAGGGCCTTTACCTCGCCAGCGCCTGGGGGAACCCGGGCGGCGGATACGGGGGCGTGCTCAGGGCGGGGGAGATGACCTTCGAGCAGATCATGGAAGACTGGAGCTGACAAAAGGAGGCGCAAGATGATGATTAAGGGAATCATTTTTGTGGTGCTGACCGTCATCATTGTCATGAAGTTCAGAAAGGAGCTCTTTGCCTTTCATCGTCATGGACCCTACATGTTCGTAGCCGCTGAAGGCCTGCTGCTGCTTTTTATCTTCAATGCAGGATCCATGTTTCAAAACCCCTTCTCACCTCGGCAGGTCTTCTCCTGGATATTGATGCTGGTGTCTGCGGGTTTCGCCCTTTCCGGCTTTTACGCGCTGAAAAAACATGGACAGGCAGTTGAGGACTGGGAGGATACGACCCGCGTCGTCCATGAAGGCGTGTTCCGGTATATTCGTCATCCCCTCTATGCCAGTCTCATGTTACTGGCCGGGGGCATGCTGCTCAAAGATGTCTCTTTGCAGGCGGCATCGGCATTCCTGGTGACGCTCTGTTTCCTTCTGGCCGCCTCCTTGGTGGAAGAGAGGGAGAATGTGGCAAAATTCGGCGTCGAATACCAACGCTATGCGCTCATAACAAAAAGGTATCTTCCGTTTATTGTTTGACGGTCGTATGAAACTGGTTGCTGGATACTGGATGCTGGTTGCCGGGATGCTGGGAAAAGGTCTTTTCTGGCCCCTGACCTCCAACCACTGACCTCTATCTTCTGATGCTGCCTGCTTGTTCATTCGACATTGGATGTTGGACGTTCGATGTTGGACGTTCGTACCAGTTTCTGTCTCGATCCGACTGGCCTTCTTGCAGGCCAGAGGCGGTGCTCGTAAAAAGTCGCGATTCCTAAATTCCTAAATCCCTGAATCCATGTAAAAAGGACTTTTTACATGGGCGTCATTGTTTGATTGATCCATTCGTGCTGGAGTGATAGAAGAGGCCTTATGGAATTTCGACTCGACAAAAAGAGGCTCCTCACCTCCCTCGCCCTGACGGGTCTGTTCAATACCATCATCGCCCTCTTCCTCACCCACCTGGGTTTCGGCGGCGGGTTTTACATCAACTTCATTTTTTCCCAATCCATCGGTCTGTGCATCTGTTCGTTCATTCTTGCGGGGCATCTTCTTGTGAAGCGTCCCTCCCTCGTCGGCCATGCCATCCTGCTCCTGATCGCCATGCCTGCAGGGGCCTCGGCCGGGGCCTTTATCGGGTCCCAAATCGCAGGCATATCTTTTTCAGAGATTCTGTGGGGAAGACAGTCTTTTTTCATTCAAATACTTTTCGTCGGGGTCCTTTTCGGGACCATGATCACCTATTTCTTTTTTTCCAGGGAAAAGATCTCCCAAACCGAGGCCCAGCTCCAGGAAGAACAGATCCGGAGTCTCACGCTGGAAAAGAAGACACTGGAAGCCCATCTCAAGCTCCTTCAGGCCCAGATCGAACCCCACTTTCTCTTCAATACCCTTTCCAATATTCTGAGCCTTCTCGATACCGATCCGGGCAGGGGGAAGACAATGCTTGTGGATCTCACCCGCTATCTCCGATCATCGCTTTCGAGGACACGGGAACAGACAATTACCTTGGGGCAGGAGATGGATCTCGTCCGGGCCTATCTGCAAATTCACAAGGTCAGGATGGGAGAGCGGCTTCGTTACGCCATTGACGTCCCGGAAACCCTCTTCAACGTATCCCTTCCTCCCATGCTGGTTCAACCCCTTGTAGAGAATGCCGTCAAACACGGCCTTGAACCCAGGATCGAGGGCGGAGATATCCTCATCCAGGCCGAGGACACTGCCGACGGCTATCGTGTTGTTGTTGCGGACACGGGCTCGGGGCTTTCAGATGAATCCAGTGCGGGCGTCGGTCTTACCAATGTCAGGGAACGGCTGAAGGCCCTTTTTCATGGAAAGGCACGGCTGATCCTGGAGGAAAACCCGCCCACCGGGCTGAAGGCGATCCTGGAGATTCCCCATGAATGAGATCCGGGCCATTATAGCGGATGACGAAGCGCCTTTAAGGCAATTCCTGCGCGCAAGGCTTTCCGAGGTGTGGCCCGAACTCATCATCTCGGGCGAGGCGCAAAATGGCAGAGAGGCCCTGGATCTGATTCGGCAATGCCGGCCCCACATCGCCTTTCTGGATATCCGGATGCCGGGCCTGTCAGGCATGGAGGTGGCTGAAGAGATCGCAGGCGCCTGCCGGGTCGTCTTTGTGACGGCTTATGACGCGTATGCGGTGGAGGCCTTTGACAAGGAGGCGGTGGATTACTTGCTCAAACCGGTTTCCAACGAGCGGCTTGAAAAGACGGTGATGAGGCTCAAAGAGGGATTGGAGACCGGCACAGCCGTTCCCATTGAAACGCTCCGTCGTCTCATGATCCAAATCTCCGGCGATGAGGGATCCCTCCGGCTCCGCTATGTCCGCGTTCAGCACGGCGACGGCGTGCGCCTGGTCCCGGTGGATGAGGTGATCTACTTAAAGGCCCAGGATAAGTACACCCTGGTCATCACCCAAGAGGGCGAGTCGCTGATCCGCAAATCGATCAGGGAGCTGGCAGGAGAGCTGGACCCCGAGAAGTTCTGGCAGATCCACCGAAACGCCATCGTCAACGTCCATTTCATCGACCGCGTGAGCCGGTCCCTGACAGGCAAGGGGGTGGTCAGGCTAAAAGGCCGCAGCGAGACCCTGACGGTGAGCAACCGCTACATGCACCTCTTCAGACAGATGTGATACCATCCTCTTCTCTCGATTACTGCTCCCAACCGTCAGAAAGGCCGGGTCTCCAATGACACGAGGCAGAAGATCACTTCTTAGTCCTCTGCACCTGAGAGCTCGGCTTCAAAGCCTGAGGTTTTCCCTTTTTGTCTTCCCTTCGGAGCCGTCGCCCTGTTAGGGGCATATAGTCAGTTTGTAGTCCACGAGGCCGTTGGTTTTTCTGCAATTGATGGTGCTTTTAAAGTCATCGAACTGCCATGAGTAAACTTCCGGACACGCTTTCTTGACGGCGTTTATGTAATTGATATACTTCTGATCCCAGGGACGGTTATTGTTAAGTTTTCCCCATGGATCGCAACACATATTGGGCGGGTACTTCTGCTTTTTTTGATCATCCAGTACATATGGCGAGCAGCCGTAATGGCCCTTGCAGCATGGATCTGGACAGATGCATTCTCTAAGGTGAGTGTGTATTCCCATTTCTGATCAGAGGCAGACGCCGTTCCCCCTCCCGCGTTCTGAACCACGGGCGCGAGTGTCGCATTCTCTGCGTACAGCAGATTCAAACGTGTCGACAGGTTGCTTGGACTCGATTTGCCACTGTCGCCGCATCCAAAAGAAATGATTGATAGAAGACAGCACACCCAAAGTTCGCCCCAAACTGCCTTCAGTCTTTTCATAGCGTTCTCCTTTCATGGTTGACAATGGATGTTGATTTCCACCCCTTCATAGGCTCAAACCGGGCGATAGACGCTATGATAGATTCTTGGCTTTTCCAATATCTCCTGCGTGAAAGATGTATCGACAGCCTTCGGCCGGAGAAACCCGTGGGTCCCTCATACCTTAATCCGGCAACAGATTGTAATAATACCTCATAGCGTCCGATCTCGTAAGGATGCCTATGAGATCTCCATCCCTTACCACCGGAAGGCGGCCGATGTCCTCACTGACCATGAGCCGCACGGCCTGGGCCACGCTACCCTGGGGGCCGATATGATGGACTTTGGTGGACATGAACGCCTTTACAGGGGCGTCCAAGCGGGATTCGTTACGGATCTTCCTGAAATCCCTTCTGGAGATGATCCCCACCACTTTATTCCCTTCTGTGACAGGGAAGCCGGTACAGCCCTTTTCTCGCAAAAGGAGGGCCACCTTTTGCATGGGCTCGCTGGGGGAGACGGAAAACACGGGATAGGACATGAGGTCGCTGATCTGAACGGCCCCACTATGATTGCCCTTCAACAGGTTGAGGATCCAGGCCCTGGCGTCGTCCGGACTGACCGAATTGAGAAGGGCAGAACCTGCATTGGGATGGCCACCGCCTCCCAGATGCTGCATGATGGCCCCTACGTCCACCGTATCAGCGGCGCTTCGACCGATCACAAAACAACGATTCCCCGAGCTCTCTGAGAATATGCCAAAGGCTGCATCCACATTGAGGATATTCTGCAGCATCTCAACCACAAGGGCAAGGCCGTGAACATACCCTTCGATCTCCACCGTGTTGATGCATAGGGTGTAGCCGTTGAGCTTTTCTCTTCGGGCTGTCTTAAGCATTTCAAAGAGGACCTCTTTCTGCTTTGGGCCATAGGTAGGACGGAGGAAGTTTTTGACAACAGACAAATCGCCCTCCCGCTCCAGGAGGAACCCCACCGCCAAGGCATCGTCGGCCCTGGTTGAAGGAAAGGTCATGTTGCCGGTGTCCTCGTAGATGCCGGCAAGAAAAAGGGTTGCCTGCATCGGAGAGATAGGGGTCTGATCCTTCTCCAATCGAAGGACCAAGAGCGAGGTGGCGGCACCCACCTCTCTGGTACACATCCATGATGCCTGAAAATCACCTGTCTCTTTATGATGATCCCAGAGATGGATGTCCAGACCATCCCTCTTCCTGACTTCCTTGATCCTGCCAAGCCGCGACCAGGTCTGGGCATCCACCGCCACGAGCCTTGTAACTTTGCCTAAATCAATGTCGTCAAATGTATGAAAGGGGAACAGTTCCTTGTGAAGAGCGAGAAAGGCCCTGACGTTAGGGTTCAGGCTTCTGGGAAGAACGGGTTTGGCCCCCTCATAGATCATGGCAGCGGCAAAAACAGATGCCAAGGCATCAAAATCGACATTCTTGTGCGTCGTGATCACTTCCATGGACGCAATCCTTTCACCACCCGTGAATAGGCCAACAACTGCCGCCAGGCCCATTGTTGTGTATTGATGCCCTGACGGCGTCTTTTCCGGAATGTTAGACGCTGAATTCCTAAAGGCCTCCCACCGTATATTGGGTCCGGCTTCATAGTCCGATATCGGCCCGATAGCCAAATAACTTTAGAATCTTTGTTTGTAATCCCGCCTTGCGGGACAATTTGCGGAGAAATTTTGTTGAACCGCCAAGGCGCGAAGGACGCTAAGAAGTTTTGATTGGTTCGTTATTCGTTAATAGCCTTTAAACAAGAAAATCTTTGTGTCTTCGTGGCTTTGTGTGAGACATTTTTCGTGCCCGCCAGCCATTGCCAGGGTCAGAGTACAAAGACGCTGAGGTCATCGGCGTCAAGTATTCAAGACTGGAGTTTAGATGAGTTACGTCACGATATCAAGTTAGCCTTTTCCAGGCCGCAGAATGCCCGGCCTTCTCGCGCCACGATGCGTTGCCCTCCTGGCAGGGGGAGGTCAGGGATGGGCCATCGTCAGCATGAAAAACCATTTCAAGACGATCTTCGAAGACGCCGGACAAAACCGAGATATGCGTTAGCTGGTTGGACTCAATATGTCCTTCCTGTGGCGGAGAATTTCTCCCTCTACCATGTAGATCACCTCTTCAGCGATGTTGGTGGCATGGTCGGCGATCCTCTCCAGGCGCCGCGATATCTGAAAGAAGTTGATCAAAAAGCCCACCCGCTCCGGTTGGGCCTTTATGGCGTCTTTGACCTTGTCATAATGAATCACGTTCATATCGTCCACCTCATCGTCGGCCAACACCACCTTGTAGGCCAGGTCCACGTCGAGATTGACCAGGGAATCGAGGCTTTCCTTGAGCATGATTTCGGTCTTTTCCGCCATCACGCCGTAGTCAAGGGGAATGCTGACGGGAGGCCGTTTTGAAATATAAACCACTCGTTTTGCAATATTGACCGCCTCATCGCCGATCCGCTCCAGGTCGTTGTTGATCTTGATCACCGCGGCGATGAATCGAAGGTCAACGGCCACGGGTTGATGAAGGGCAAGGACCTTTAGGCACTCCTCTTCAATCTCCACCTCCATGGCATCGATCTCATTGTCTGCCTCTATGATTTCCTCAGCCGCCTTGGCATCTCTCATCTCAAGCGCCTGAATGGCCATGCGAACGCGTTCCTCAACCAAGGCGCCGAGGGAGAGTATTCTTTTTTTAAGACTCTCCAATTCTCTTTGCAAATGCCGTTTCATAAACCTTTCCTCATTGCGTGCCTCACTGGGTTAACCAAATCGGCCGGTAATGTAATCAGATGTTTGCTTTAACTTGGGCCGGGTAAAGAGGGTTTCGGTCCGGTCCACCTCGATCAGCTTGCCGAGATAGAAAAAGGCGGTTACATCTGACACCCTTGCGGCCTGCTGCATGTTGTGGGTGACGATAATGATCGTGTAGGTCTCTTTCAATTCGTGGATCAATTCCTCGATCTTCAGGGTGGCGATGGGGTCCAGGGCCGATGCAGGCTCGTCCATGAGCAAGACCTCCGGCTCCACTGCCATAGCCCGGGCAATGCAGAGCCGCTGCTGCTGACCTCCAGAGAGGCCCAATGCCGAGTCGTGGAGACGATCTTTCACCTCATCCCACAGGGCCGCCTGTTTCAGGCTGCTCTCCACACGCTCTGTCAAAAAACCCCTGTCCTTGATGCCGTTGACACGGAGACCATAGGCCACATTTTCAAAAATAGTCTTGGGGAAGGGATTGGGCTTTTGAAAGACCATCCCTACCTGACGACGGAGCGTCACCACGTCCACGCTCGGATCGTAGATATTGTCGCCGTCAAGGAGGACCTTGCCTTCGGCCCTGGTGTAAGGGATCAGATCGTTCATCCGGTTAAGACAGCGCAGCAGGGTGCTTTTCCCACATCCCGAGGGGCCGATGAGGGCGGTTACCTGGTTTTCATGGAAGTCCAGGGTGATTCGAGAAAGGGCCTTAGACTCACCGTAATAGAAATCAAGGTCCTGTGTCGACATTTTTAGTGGATGTTCCATAATTATCCTGAAATATGTTGTGGCCGCAAAAAGGCGCAAAAGTCACAAAGAATCGTTTTGTTAGGAATCGCTCAATATTCCCTTCATCTTTTTCTCCTGAGCCGGGACCGGTAGATAATGGCAATCAGGTTTAAACCGAGCACCAGGACAATGAGCACCAGCGCCGTTCCATACTGGAGGGGACGGGTGGCCTCGATCTCCGTGCCTGCCGTTGCCAGCACATAGATGTGATACGGAAGCGCCATGATCTCGTCAAAAATGGAGGTCGGGAGAGAAGGGGTGTAGAACACCGCGGCCGTGAACATGATGGGTGCGGTTTCTCCGGCCGCCCTGCTGATCCCCAGGATGGTCCCGGTGAGGATTCCAGGCAGGGCCGTTGGCAGGACGACCCGGTAGATGGTCTGCCATTTGGTGGCGCCAAGGCCTAAAGACGCCTCTCTGTATGTGTCCGGAACAGCCCTCAGGGCCTCTTCCGTGGATCCGATAATGACCGGCAGGGTGAGGGCGCCCAGGGTCAGGGCCCCGGCAGCGATGCTGACGCCCATTTTAAGATAAACCACAAAAAAGGCTAACCCGAAGAGACCGAAAACCACCGACGGAACCCCGGCGAGGTTATTGATGCTCAGCCGGATGATACGGACAACGCGGCCGAAACGCGCATATTCGTTCAGGTAGATGGCTGACGCAACGCCGATCGGGAGGGCAACCAGAATGGCGCCGACGCTGAGGCAGAGGGTCCCGACGATGCAGGGGAGGATGCCCCCCTTGGTCATGGAATCGATGGGGGGCTGTGTGAGAAACGTCCAGTTGATGGCCCGCCACCCCCTTGCCACGAGGAAGTAAACCACCAGCAACAGGGCGGCCCCATTGATCGCGGCCGAGGCCCTGAAAAGGCTGAACATTACGCCCTGAACCACCTTTCTGCTAGGCTGCACCCCATTACTCTTGTTGATCCCGTTCATCGGTTGACCCTGACTATCCCTGCCTGCGGATGCTCATTGCTTCTTGCTGGAGTTTGGCTCATGGCTGATGGTTCATGGCTGATGGCTGACAAGCAGGCATTGGGTGAGTCGGACGGTGCTTTTTCCGACTTCTGACCTCCGACTTCTGACCTCTGTTCCTTGCGCCTCACGCCTTGCCCCCTGCTCCCTGCATCTTATACTTTCCCCCGTTCACAGGGTTGCGGCCCCCACCTGCCTGTATCGGTGGGAAATCTGATCGGCAATTATGTTGAAGGCCAATGTAAATAAAAACAATACGATGGCCGTGGCGAAAAGAGCATAGTAATGCTCACCCTGAAAAGGGGCCTCCCCCATCTCTGCTGCGATACTTGCGGGCATGGGCCTTACCGGGTCGAACAGGGAGGTAGGCATCAGGGCAGCGCCTCCTGCGACCATCAGCACCACCATGGTCTCTCCCATGGCCCGCGACATGCCCAGGATAACAGCGGTGGTTATCCCGGAAATGGCTGCCGGAAAAATCACCCGTGCGATCGTTTCCCAGTGGGTGGCGCCCAGGGCTAAAGATGCCTCCTTGAGTTCCACGGGAACGCCGAAGATGGCATCTTCCGAGAGGCTGCAGATGGTTGGGATGGACATAAAGGCCAGCATCAACGAGGCATTGAAAAGATTCAGCCCTGTTGGGATGTCCAGGATCTGCTGGAGAAGAGGCGCCACAATGACCATGCCGAAAAACCCGATGACAACCGAAGGAAGGGCCGCGAGCAACTCTACAATCGGTTTTACCCACTCCCGAACCCTTGGAGACGCCCTCTCCGCAAGATAGAGGGCGGTCAATACCCCTAACGGTATGGATATCACCGATGAGACGACTGTCACGGCAAGGGATGCCACAATCAGGGGAAAGATGCCGAAGGCGGGAGGTTCATCCGTAGGATACCATTCTGTCCCGAATATGAAGCCCGTGACAGATACATCTTTAAAAATAGGAATTCCCTCTAAAAACAGGAAGAGGGCAATCAGGAACAGCGTGGTAATGGAGGCCAGGGCTACGCCGAAGAAGACAAACCGGATCACCCGTTCCCTGCTTCGGCGGCCCCTTCCTGTTTTCGCACTCTTTGCCATTCAGATAATCCTTCAGCAATTTTCTTTGTTCACAGGTTACGTTGGATTTCCACAGGCCGTCTTTATTCCTTTATAAAGTCTCGGCCCCGTGAAATCAACAGGATCATTCCATGGGGCCTCATATGTTACCGTCATCCATCAAAAAAGGGGCACATATCCTGATTCCTCAACATATTTCTGTCCCTTGTTCGGATTCAGGACAAAGTTGATGAAATTGAGCACATCCCCCTTTGGCCATCCCGGCGTGAACATAAAGAGGGGCCGACTGATCGGAAACGTTCCATTCATGGTCGTTGTTTTCGACCCCTCCACCCGGTTTACCGTCAAGGCCTTGACGTCTTTGTTTACATATCCGAGACCGATATAACCGATGGCATTCTTGTTTTTTGCCACTGCCTGACAGACCGCGCCATTCGAGGCCTGGAGGAGGGCGCCGGCAAACACCCGTTCCTTGTTCAGGACCTTCTCATGCCACACCTCGTAGGTGCCCGATGAGCTGTCCCGCGAGATGACCACGACAGGCTGATCAGGCCCGCCGATCTCCTTCCAGTTCTTGATCTTTCCCATGTAGATATCTTTGAGCTGCGCCATGGTGATATTGATGACCGAATTGCTGGGATGGACCACGGGCACGATACAGTCATATGCGACTGCAAAGGGGACCGGATAGATCCCGTTTTTGACGGCCAGTTCGACTTCCTTCTGCTTGATGAACCGAGAGGCGTCGGCAATGTCCGTTGAACCGTCGATAAGGGCCTTCATGCCATTGCCGGACCCGCCGCCCGAAATGGATATCTTTACATCCGGGTTCTGCTTCATATAGACCTCTGCGACCTTCTGGGCAATGGGAAGCACGGTCGTCGATCCCTTGATAACGATGTTTCCCGCCCATGACATATTTGCGGCAAAAAGCCCTGCTGCAAGACACGCTGCGATTGCAATACCTTTAATTTTCATTTGTTCCTCCATAAATATTGAAAGTGTTATAGAGAGGGTCCACCTTTATCCGGGTGAAACCATCAGCCTCAAGTTCGTTGCCGATTACGTTAGTCCTCAATTGTTAGGTTTATGTTAGGGTCACGTTAACGTTTGGTTAACAACTTCATCCACCACCTCCTTTCCTTCGGTGATAGCGATGGTTTGAGCCCACGGCCGCCGTGTGAAGGGCATGCCTGAATATACGGTCAAATGCGCGAAGCAGAATCACATGGTTTGCAACATGGCTGAGATTTATTAGAAAAAGATTTGATGCATATTAGGATTCGGTAAGCCATCCCGAGCAGGTCTTCTTTGATGCTCAGCTCAGTTCAAACCTTTGGGCACCTATTAGGCGTCGGCCAAAATTCACTCCAACACCCGATAGAAGCTGGTGTGGTTAACTCCTTCAGAACCGCACTGAATTTCTGTTGTAAGGGCTGAGACATCAGAAACTTAATCTCAAACTAACACATTTCTAATACCAGTGGGTTCAAGTTCAACTGTGGAGCAGTATCATTTGCACCTGTCTCGCAACGGTGTGAAACTGCTACCTCGTGTAAGAGCTGATATATATCAAATGGAAGAATATTTATCGTGGAGGATGCCGAGAACCTGATTTGTATGCTGGAATACAATCTCAGCAGGAAGGGGTACCTCACGATGAGCTCACTGAACGGCCTGCCGGCCTGCTGGGTGATTGAAGAGGAAAAGCCCGATCTGGTCCTTTTAGACATTATGCTCCCGGGTATGGACGGGTGGCAGATTTGCAGGATCGTTCGCAACAATGAACGGGAAGACATATCCGAGATACCGATTATTATGCTCACGGCACTCGGTTCGGCCAAAGAAAAACTGAAAGGGATCGAGATGGGGGCCGATGATTACATTTCAAAGCCCTTTTCGGTCAAAGAGGTGTTGCTCAAGGTCGACCGGCCGATTGCAAGAGAAATGAAAAAAAAGCATCTGGGCACTGTTGTCGAAAAACTCGAGGCGAGGGAAGTGCACCGAACCGATTTTCAAAATATGGTAACACATTGCCATCAGGGCCAGGCTTTTGAAGTCATAATATCAATTGATATCAATCAGATAGCCACCGGAATCTATCCAGTCTTTTGTGCCATTTTAAAACGTGTTTACTTCAAATTCCGGGGTTTGGATCTGTGGCGGCATATCCGGCCACGTATCATCGCAAAAACGGGTCTCTATTTTATAGCGGCCGGGGTTTAAGTCCATGGGCAGTTCTCATTTGATGGTGTTCATTTCATCGATATTCCTAAACTCCATGCAACGATCTTTTCGGGACATGTTGAAAACAGGCATAAAATCCCGGCGATTTTTAATTCCATCCCGATCGTTTTGACGGATTAAGGAAAATTCAGAGGTTACACGAATGGGAAAGGCCGTCATTCGAATGAACCGAAGCGTGACGGTCATCCCCGGCCGATAAACATCATAATCGGTTATAATGCCGATGAGTTTGTTGCCATTGGAAATTCCGGTTCCTACACCGGATGTGGTTTCGTCCCAGAAACGGGCCGGTCCTACATCAATATGAACCACATCCCCATGGTAATACCCTGCACCGCCGAATTTAAGATCCCTGACATAATGCCACAGGGTTTCGGCTTCTACCCCCTGGATTTTGAGATCCGCCGCCATGCCGTACAGGTGAAGGCTGGCCTTGGCAGCCAGGTTCCCTTTCTCCCGAAGCATGGTATTGTATTCTGGCTTCCGATAGCCGGAGGCGATGATGATTTTTGCACCGCTGTTTAAACGGTCTTCCAGATAATCAATAAACTCGATAAGTCTTAAGGAGAGTCCCATTCGGGAAAATTCACAGGGAGCGTCGAATACCCGGCAGATCTCATTAAGCGCCTTTTCATCATAGCTCCCCAGCCCCTTGCGGTAAACGCCTGAGAAGGATTTATCGGTTCTTTCGCTGTATAATGTGATTTTGCCGTCACCGGAAAAAATACCGACCCATATCCTGGGATTCTTGACTGGCCCACGACCATGATGCCAGAGCTGCCGTCAATATCAGTACCGTTGCAAGCTTTCCCGAATATTTTTTGACGATTTGATTAAATACCATTGGCCCTCAAGGCAGTAAAAAACGCTTGTACAATCAGCTTGAAGCGATGACAGTTACCGAAATTCTAACACGGGTTCCGGGCTTTAACTGCGGGCTGGTTGAAATCACCCGCAATGAACCCTGATACAGAATGCTACCTCAAAAGGTTGTGACGTCAGAGTTCAATAAGTTTACCCCCCTCCGGAAGATCGCTCTTGTTGTAGCCGAAATCCGAGAGCATCCGGTCAGCGGCTGACATAGCGGCCTGCCAGCCCTTAGATGAAATTCCTGAACCATGGCCCGCTCAGTTTTGGTTTTCCAACCAACTGGGGTACGAACTTGTTGAAAATATAAATGAGCGGTATGCAAAGGCCTAAGCTCGCTGCGGTCATCAAACACCCCACCCAGAAGACGGTCAACCCGGAACCGGGAAGGGTATCCAACACCCATTTTGCGACCCGGCCATTTATATAGTGATAGAAAATGCCGTTGAGGCACATGAGGATCAGGGTGTTTTGCCCCATCCAAACGACGGTCTTTTGCGAGGGTGTGATCTTGGCAAGAAAAAGAATCAAGAAAGAACCTGCAATCGCAGAAACAGGAAACCAGAAGAAGTTTCCATGGGAGGCGAATATGATCACCACGGCATCATAATAGTTGAAATTGAAAGGTCCGGTGTTCAGTTTGTAGGTAAACAGCACAATCAGAAAGGTTATGATCGCACCTGGTACCAATATCTTCAGAGACACCTTTTCCATGAGGAATTTTCTGCGCCTCAAATAGATGCCCAACAAATAAAAGGCATACATGGTAATGGCTTCATGGATAAAGAGGTAATTCCATCCGATTACCCTTCCTTTCAACGGGTTGAATATATCCAATTTCAAATTGAGCCAGTATCCCACCACATAAAATAGAACGGCACCGACCAGGATCTTTGAATTGGACCTCAAAAACCGGAACGCACCGTAATGGACCAGCTCCACGGAAAATAACATGAGGATAAACCAGGACGGGACACAGAACGCAGGTATCCCAAAGAGGGTGTTCAGCAGTCCTTTCATATACCCCTGAACGCTTGGCAGTTTCATGCCATAGAACTCCCCGGGGAAGAAGACGGGCAGCACCATGAATATCGCGGTAAAAAATATGAAGGGGAGAAGGCGGGAAATGATGCGGTGTTTTAAATATCTTCCGAAAGGAAATTCGATATCACTTTCCTTGACCACATAGCCTGCCAAGACAAAAAAGACCACCATGTGAAATGAATATATGAATTTGTATTGAATCGCTCCGGCCGGATTTTTCAGCAGCATGAACCGTTCTATGAAATGGCCGTAAAAGACCAGCGCCATGGCATAAAACCGCGCCACATCAATAATCCAGATTCTTCCCGTTCCCGATTCCGTTTCAATACTCATAATGTCTAATTCCTCCTCATAAAGTAGGCACCACCGGTTTGGCGGGGGCGTTGCCCTGGGATTATTTGTTAACTGTCTTGGGCAGGAAAAGACCGAGTCTTGGGGTCTTGGAGAAACATATATTTCAAGTCGTGTTCAGTTGAGGCCGGGTCTTTCAATCTCTCTTCAAAGGCATCGGCATTGAAAAACTCCTTTGGCTGCTCTTTTGAATAGCTGAATAATACCTCCTCATACCTGTCATAACGTCGGTGCCACTTGAGTATCCGGATGGGGAGTTTGCTTTCACGGAGCGCCCATACGCGTATGTTCCATAGGGTATCATACGACTCCGCATCAAAGACCAGAAGGTCTTTTGATACCTCTACGTCTGAAACCAAAAGGCTGGTGGTATCAATCATATTCTCTCCGGTCATGGCCTCGATAATCGATTTAAGCGTGGGTTTCCCGTATCTCTTTACCCTTTCAAAGACCTGCAGGATATTCTTGCAGGTGTAACCGTCCACATCCTCTCGCCGGGTTTTTACATTAAATGTCCTAGTGTATCGCCGGCCGCCATTCAGATCCACGAAGGCAATTTTGTCATTACTATGTATTCGGGCCCTGCCATCACCGCTTATCCAATATTGTGCTCTTCCGTTCCCGCTGCTGCATGGACTTACAAAATAAACAGAGACCGCACAGAAGGGTATTGCGCGAAAATGTTCTTCCACGTCCGCCCATGTTGTCGATTTATTACCAAACAATAGGGTCATCACAACGGCGATACAGGCAGCCGCCACCCCTGTCAGCAATAAAAATCGAACGAAGGGGGCACGAAAGGTGAGTATCCTCCGCCATCGATAGCCCCAACGGCCCTTTTTGCTGTTCACATATGGATGTTCTTTCAGGTCCTGTCGGAAACCATCAAGGGTTTTTTTCAGCCTTTTCTCAAGCTTCTCCGGAACCAAGGCGTTAAAGGTCTCCTGCAATGCATCCAAGGCATCATCACGCTCTTTATTATTATCCTTTTTCATATCCATAAGGTATCTTGTCCTCCTATTTCGAGATACCCAGTTCGAGGAGAATCTTGGCCAGTCGGGCCTTTCCTTTGGAAAAATGAGATCGGGCCGTAGCCTCCGAACATCCCAAAATGTCTGCGATCACATGGTAAGGCGAATCCTCTATGGCCCTCAATAGCACGGCCTGTCCCTGATTTGCCGGAAGCATGGAAATGGCCCCGCGAACGGCTGCCGCCCTGTCATTTTCTTCCAGAGGATCTTTTGGACGGGCGGGCGAAAACATGGCCTTAATAGTGTCCAAGCGGATTTCTCGACGCCGTCGCCGGGCCCTTTTTCGCAAGGCGTCGTAGGATCGAGTAACGCAGATACGAAGGATATAGGCATGTGGATTGGGATGTCGGTCGATCCGGTCCAGTTTATGCCAAATCAGCGCCAGCACCTCTTGAAAGACATCCGCTGTATCCTCTGGATCACGAACGATACGCGCGACAGTCCTGATCATCTGATTCTCTATCGGCCTGAGTAGCCTCTCATAGAGACCATCGGCTTTCATCGTTTGCACCTCCCTGGCACAGTTTGTACCGCCCTTGAGAGACATATTTCGGGCCCACCCGGTCATAATGTCAGGCATCAATGCTTGGGAACAAATTAGAATTATCTTTACATGATATTTATGCGTTATATCAAACAAAAATAAGGCTAAGACTGTAAATTATTTTCTCCAGTCCAGAGAATCGACAGATGGCATATCTCAATAAAACGTCACAAAGGAAGAGAATGTGTAATCTCTTACAAAAAAATTGGATGGGGGTGCTGAAAAAGGTGGAGGTGTCATCGAGGTGTCACATCTTGCATAGTGAATATAGTTGGTTGTATTTAACCCGCAAATCACGCTCTTTTTTCATTCTGGTTCGCATGGAACTTAAGACGTGGCTGACCGCTGAATAGGTCATGCCAAAAAACCGCCCTGTTTCTTCATTAGTCAGTATGCATGTTTTCCAGATCAGATAGATCATCAAATCGCGGTCATCCTTTCCGGATAACATCAAGATCACAATCTAACATCCTGGCTGCTTTTTCCCGGAGATATTGTTGAGGGATTTCCTTTTACATCCAGAAACGTCAGGCGATTCCGGTCGTCATAAAAAATATCTTTTCGTTCATTGCCACGGGATAAGACATGATACAGCCCGCCCTTATATTCGATTCGCCATGCCCTGCCCATAGAGACAAACCCAAAAAAAGGAGATACAGCTTAACTGCTTTATTCACTATACAAGATGTGACACCGATCCACGCTAAAATTTTCAAATTCCATCCCCTAACGATCGCCTCTCCTCTTTCTACCGACCAGCCAGCCATCTTCCTGCAATCTACATATGAGACGCAACACAGAAACCTTAAATCCTTACAGCGTGCCCATCGGCCACCTTCACTTGAGAGTCAAGCAAACACCCCCTAACCCCCCCCTAAACACGGGCATGACAAAACTTGCTTGATTTTAAATGGATTCCCGCATACCATGTTTTCGAGCTGAACAGATACTTTTTACCAGTGTGCCGCTTCCATCCAAACCCATTGAACATGATACAAAGGATACAAGGGAGGAACAAGAATGAAACATATTCACTACTTAGATGAGCAGCCGGAAAAAGTTGACACAGACGGCGCCAAAGGGGTTGTCATTCGACATCTAATTTCGGAGAAGGATGGTGCTCCCAATTTCAATATGCGGGTGCTTTCCATTGAGGCGGGAGGGGAAAGCCCCAATCACAGCCACCCATGGGAACACGAGTTCTTCATCCTGAGTGGTTCAGGGATAGGTGTCGTTGACAACAAGGAGACACATATTGGGCGGGGTGACGCCATTTTTGTACCGGCTGGTGTGCAGCATTGCATGCGAGCGACAGAAGCCATGGAGTTGATCTGACTCATTCCCCAGGTCTAAATACACCAGGATGGTGTACTGAGTTCTTCAATTGTCCATAAGCAGGTCGCTTCTTAATAAATAGTGGGAAATGCGTCAGGCAACGGGACGCTCTTTTAAAATTTAGTAACTTGGTTAAGGGGTCTACATTTGACTCTTAGTCTGTCAGTTGAGGCACCCCCAAAGATTTTCAAATTCCATCCCCGACCGATCGCCTCTCCTCTTTCTACCGAATGGCCAGCCATCCAATTAACTAAAACGCGGAACGGGGAACGGGGAAGGTTGATCTTTTTTGTCAATCCACATGGTCTCTCAAAGAGCCCGCGGCCTGTTCAGCTTTCACCTCGCATAACCGGCTGGCGATTGAGCGCAACGGAATTGCCAGTCCGGGTTGATGTTATGAGTCTGTCCCTATTTCACTAAAGCCAGTGGGGTAAGGGTCTTTCCACGCATTTGAGCTATCTTGTTGTAAAAGTCCAGCCCTGTCTTCGGCGGTTCATATTGCTCAGCTCTTGGCCTGGTTTCCAGTTGAATAGCCTCGACTGGGCATCTACTTACGCAAAGACCGCACCCTATACACCGATCCTGATTGACTGATTTGACACCTGCCTTTTCCTGGAAAATAGCATCCATCGGACAACGATCCAGACACATTTCGCAACCCTCGCACCTCTCTGGCGGCGAAAACCACCTCTTTTTTCCCTTCGTAGATGATTCGAGTAAACAGGTTTTCCACACTGTCTCCGTCAAAGCTGCGGATCTCAATGAAGTTGGGGAGGGTCAGACTCGCCGTCTGATCTCCAGGTTTGCCCACTGTGTAGATCTTTTTCTCCGCACACGCTTGGAGTGCGAATAGGACACCAAAAAATAAAACAAAACCGATACCGATGCATCTGTATTTCATAACGGACCCTTGGGTAAAAAACAGTTATCCGAGATAATGGTTGTATTATCTCAATGAATTAAGGCAACTACAGCGATTCCCTTAAGATTGAATATAGCAAGCGTCTGTTAGCGTTTTGTTAGGGGAGCATGAAATTTCCGGTCAATGCATGGTTCAAAATGGAATATGGCCCGGGACATCCGGCAGGCCTTGAAAGTCTCTCCTGCCGGTAGGTCCGGGGCTTACTCTTTAAGGGTGGTGCTTACTTGGTGAGCTTGATGACCATGAAGCCCCTGTTGGGTCTCAGGATGTAGACAAAGACCGTTTCACCGGATTTGATCTTTGCGATCTTCTTTTCGTATGCATCTACGTCATTCACCTGTTCGTGGTTGATCTCCCGGATAATGTCGCCCGGAAGAATACCGGCCTTTTCGCCTGTGCTGTCCGGTTCAACGCCGACCACAAGCACCCCATCGGCGTCCTTCAGGTTGAACTGACGCGCGGTCTCGGGCGTGATATTGGCCACGGCAATTCCGAACGCATCATTCTTTTCGGGCGTAACGCCTGCTTGCGCAAGCTCTGTGTCCTTCCGTTTGGAAAGTTCGACATGAAAGGTCTTGCTGCTCCCCTTGCGCAGGGCCAGAAGCTCCACCTCTCGGCCCACGGGGGACTCGGCAATCATCCGGCTCAGCTCCCGGCTGCTGTCCACATGATGCCCGTTCACCTTTAGGATGATATCTCCCGCCTTCAGGCCCGCCTTGTCGGCCGGGTCGCCCGGGAACACCTGAGTCACCAGGACGCCTTCTCCATCCTTGACGCCGTAATATTCCTTCAGCTCTTGTGTGAGGTCCTGGATCCCTACCCCTAACCAGCCGCGGGTCACCTCGCCCTTGGTCTTGAGCTGGTCGACAATCCCCTTGGCCAAGTTCACAGGGATGGCGAAGCCGATCCCCTGACCCCCGGCGATGATGGCGGTATTGATCCCCACCACCTTCCCCGCCATATTGATCAGGGGGCCGCCGCTGTTTCCGGGATTGATCGAGGCATCGGTCTGGATGAAATCATCATACGGCCCCGAGCCGATGACACGGCCCTTGGCGCTGATGATGCCGGATGTCACCGTGTGTTCCAAACCAAAGGGATTGCCGATGGCCAGGACCCACTCACCCACCTTGAGGGCGTCCGAGTCACCCAACTCAATAACAGGGAGATCGTTATCGGACTTTATCTTGATCAGGGCCAGGTCCGTATTGGCGTCACGGCCCTTTACCTCCGCGTCGAACTCCCTTCCGTCCTTCAGGATCACCTTGATCTTGTCGGCCCCTTCCACCACATGGTTGTTGGTGACGATAAAACCGTCCTTATCGATGATAAACCCGGAACCGAGACTCCTTTGCTTGAATTCCCCCTGGGGCCCCCCGCCAAAGAACTTATCAAAGAAGTCGTGCAGGGGGTCATCCTTGGGCATCGGCCCCCGTTTGAATGGGGACATCATGGGATTGCCCCCCTTCCCGTTTCTCTCCGCCCGGATGTTCACCACGGCCGGGCTGTTTTTCTCGGCCAGGCTGGTGAAACTCTCCGGAGCGGCCCGGAAATCCCCGGCCGCAGCCTGGCGGGCCGTGGCCGTGTAGAAAGTTGACATTGCGAAAAATCCTGCCGCCAGAGCAACCAAGGCCACGGCGGCCTTTCTCTTCAAAAACCGTTTAAACATGTTTCCTGTTTCCATGCTATTTCTCCTTTTCTGTTCCGGATAAACCGGAGGTTTGAGTTTAAATGACTAAAGAGATCTGAAGTATAAAAGGGACCTAAGGGTGACGGCATCAGCTGTAACTTCCTGAAGGGACCACCGGCTGAACCGCGTCCTTCTTTATCCATCCCGACTGGCCGTTTTCCCCTTTTACCAGGACATAATCCCGGTAGGTCTTGACCATCCGAACCATCTTTCCATCCTGTATGGATGCGGCACTGGCGGCCGAGTCAAACGGCGAGACCAGAAGCCGGGCATCATCACGGGTGACCACGCCTCGGCCCAGATTGCCGTATTGGAGGGCGACCCCCGTTCCCCCAGTCAGGAGGATCAGAATGGAGGCTATGACGGCCGTCCGCACTGCCGCCCCCCGGAAGATGTTGGGGCGAATGCCCCGTAAGAGGAAGAGCAGCGAAAACGCACCGAATGCTCCGCTCACGACCATGGCCCACCCGTTAAGGCTGAGCCGGTCAAAAAACTGCTGCCACGAGGGGACCGGGTCCGAAATCAGTCCGAAATCCTTGCGGGCCAGGGCCAGGTTGCCCTGGATGTCCGGGTTGCCCGGATCCAGATAGAGGGCGCGCTCATAGTTCAGAATGGACTGCCCCACGTTCTTTTCCTGGTAGTAGGCGTTGGCCATGTTGTAGAGGAGCGAGGCGGAATACCCTGCCTTCTGGATGACCCTCCTGTAAAAGGAGAGGGCCTCGTCATATTTGCCTTCGGCATATGCCTGGTTGCCTTGGGCGAACAGGTCATCGCCAGTGTCGGCAATCGCCCCGCTGAAAGAGATGCAGATCAGCAAGGTCGCCAAAACCGCGACCTTGAGAAGGTTGAAAACCTTGGCTTTGTTTACCGGCATTATTTTCATTTTCTTATCCCCATCTTGATCCACAGATTGCGCAGATTTCACAGACACCAATCCCTCAATTCCTCAATTCCAGGCCCTCAATTCCCTCGTCACCAGGTCCCTGAAATCCCGCAGTTCCTCTTGGGTGAAGGTGCGGCCTGAGTAGGCGGCCGCATCGGCGTTTTCAAAGACCTGCCGTATCCCTTCTGCGCTATCGCCCAGCCGCGCCTTGACCTCGGCAAGGGTAATGCTTTCCGGAACCTGGCCCCACAGATCTCCCAGTCGCTCCTGGGCGGCCCTCCTGCAGGCAGTGAAGAACCCTTGGACATAATGGCCGGCAATGGCCTGGTCCATCTCCCTGACCGATCGGTCGATGTGTCGCTTCGCCTCCTTTTTCCTTAGAATGGATGGGTCATTGGCGAGCCTTCGGTTTCGTCGACCTATGAAAAGCCCCACAAAAAGGGCGCTTAAAGGGATGCCCTGGGCACCTATGAACCAAGGGTTCTCAAAAATGGGGTTCAGGCTGACGGCAACCGATCCGAGCCCCACGTGAATGGGGGCCAGACCCTCCGGTTTTGGCTTGGTCCCGGACGCATCCGTTGTCCCGGAGAGGGGGTGTTTCGGGTCGGCCTTCCCGGACGGTGGGACCCGTGCCTGCTGCGAATCAGGGGCGATTTTCACCTTTATGGGTTGGGTCCGCAGGGTCACGTATCCCTCTTTTGCCGTATCGAAATAGCTGAACACCAGAGAAGGGACCGTGTCGATGGATGCATTGAGGGGGATAACCGCCTGCTCAAACACCTTCTTTCCCTCGTTGCCCACCCTGTCCGCAGGCTTGAAGGCGTCCGTCGGCGTGTAGGTACGCCATCCCTCAGAAGACGCCAGATGCGGACAGAACACCCTGTCGAAATTCCCCGTCCCCTTTACGGTCATCTTCAGGGTGATGGGGTCCCCAACCATGCTGTCCTGCGGACTCGCGCTCGCCTGGAGTTTGAATTGGCCGACGGCCCCGCTGAAATTATTGGGCCTCCCTGCCTTGGGCAGCGGCAATACCTGCATATTTTTGGGGGCACTCGTCAGTCTGACGGTTTGTTCCCGGGCACCGGTGAAAAAACTGTTAAAGAAATCATCGTCAAAAAAGCCCCGGCCAAATGGATGTTGCCGGCGCGAAGTCTGGGGCACCATCAGGGTGGCATTCAGTTCTGCGGAGACAGGGTGCTCTCCTTCTTTGACCGCGGACATGGCCGTCTGCCAGGTCAAAACCGTGTAGGGGACGCCATCTATGACTTCTTCGGTCTGCTCGGGTTTCCGGCTCAATTCCTGATGCGCAAAGGCGTGCCCATCGAACACCGGCAACGAATTCAGGGATGCCTGCAGACCTTGACGGAAAAATGCCTGGATCTCAACCGGGATCAGCTCACCCACATAGGCCCGGAGCTTCAATGGGGCAACCCGGACGAAGGCCAACTGATTCTCCTCGTCGGCGCTCAGGCCGGCAGGGTCCCCTTGTCTGGCGGCATGGGGCCTTCCAAATCCTGACCCGCCCCCCGAACCCGATACGCTGAGATGGACCGGTTCGGACCTCCTCATCTGTCCATCAACCGTGGCAGTGACCGGGGGCAGGGTAAAGTCCCCTTCATGTCGGGGCTCTACCTGAAAGAGATAGGATGTGACAGAGGATATCCTGCCGTTAATGGACTGGTACTGGCTGCTCTGCCCCACGGAGACAAGGCGCAGCCCCTCCACTTCAGGGATAGACAGACGTCCCGATAGTTCCCCTGTGATATGGACCGCCAAAATGGCCGCATCTCCGAGTCTGATTTGCTGTGGCTCTACCATGACCGATATGTCTCCGGCTGCGCCCTTGCCCTGTGCCCCCCCGGCAAAAATGATGAGGGCGCACGCCGTGAAGACGAAGCATGTGCCTGCAATGACGATACGCTTCCAGGCAACGGTCCTGACGGCGGCATGGATCCGATGATCTTCCATCACCAGTCCCTCCTTTCCTTCTCCTGACGGGCCTTTCCCTGACCGCTGTTCCCAGCGACCATCGGGACGGCCTTGTCCTCTCCCTTGAGGGAATCGAGCAGGTCCTGAGCCTGTTCCTCTGTCATCTGGCCCGGTCTTCGCTCCCTGCCGGCCTTCTGAACAGGCGATTTCCGGTCCTGGTCGCCTGATTCCACCTGTTCGGGCTTTCCGCCTGCACTCCCTTTGCGTGAAGGATCTTCCTTCCGGTCCTTTCTATCCACGGCATTTACCTGAGCATTGTTCTCCCTGTCTTTTCCCTGCTGGTTCTGGTCAGGACTTGAGGTTGCTTCTTGTCGTTGTTTGTTTTCCTTTTGATCGGGGGCCTTCTGCTGATTGTTCGTGTTCCCTGCCTGTGAGGGGTCCTCCCCTTTCTGTCCCTTATTCTGATCCTGTTGATTCGCCTGCTGATTGTCCTTCTGTTTTTTGTTTTTCTGGTTGGCTGTCTGTTGGCTGTCTTGATTGCCCTGTTGATCCTTATCCTGATTCTTATTCTGATTTTTGTTGTCCTTGTTGTCCTTGTTGTCCTTGTTGTTGCAACTGCAATCTTTCTTGTTCTGCTTCTCCTTTTTCTTGAGGGCGTCCAGTTTCTTCTTCACATATTCCCGATTGTACGTTGCATCTTCATCGTCCGGATTCAGCTTCAGGGCCCCTTCATAGGCCTTGATGGATGCCTCCCAGCGTTGAATCGTATCCTGGGGCTTTGTCTTCTCCATGCCCTCGCCCATTCTGTAGAGGGTGTTTCCCATGTTGTAGTAGGCCTTGTTCTGAAGGGGCAGGTCCTGCGTGTTCAAGGCCGTCTGAAAGGCGCCCAAGGCATCCTCGTATTTCATCTCCTTGTAGGCCGCGGCCCCTGTGTTGAACTGGAGTTGCCCATCATCCGGGCACTCTTTTGCAGCCTCCCGGTAGGCCTGGGCCGCTGCTGTGTAATCCCCTCTGTTATAGGCCTGTTCCGCGGCCCGGGGAGAGGCATGAACCGCCTGGGATACAAGGAGCATGAAGACCGTTCCCATGAGCGCAACAGCCGCGGCCTGCAACCCCCTTGCAACCGTCAGGGTCCGTCTGTCCGCAGTCTTGATAACAGAAACCCTTCTCCGCCTGGGTTTGCGGTCGGACAGGGCGAATTCCATCACGAGCAGCACAAAGGCCACGAGGAGGGGCCACTCGAAACGCTCGATGGGCGACCGTTGCATCCGCTCGGCCAGTTCCTGTTTGGGGACAAGGCTGAGCTTCTGCTGGTAGATGGCATCCAGTCCTTCGGCCCGCTGTCCCAACGGCTCGTACTGGCCGCCCGTGACATGGGCGATTTCAGCAAGCATCTTTTCATCCAGGCGGGACTTGACCACCTTCCCCTTGGCATCCTTTACAAAATGCCCGGCCTGGCCTGCATCTTTCATGGGGATCAGTTCACCGGCCGGCGTTCCCACGCCCACCGTGTAAATGGTCATCCCTTTCTTAGCGGCCGTCTTGGCCGCATTCAGGGCCTCACCCTCCAGGTCCTCGCCGTCTGTCACGAGGACCAGTATCTTGTGATTGGCATTGTTTGAAAACGCAGCATCTGCCTCACGGATCGCGCTGGCGATATCGGTGCCCCCCTGGGGGATGATCTCCGTATCCAGGGCGTTGAGAGACTGCCTGAAGGCATCGTAGTCCAGTGTCAGGGGGCACATCAAAAACGCCGTACCTGCAAAAGGGACAAGGCCCACACGGTCCCCCTCGAGCCTGGAGACAAAATCCATGATGCCCAGTTTGCTACGCTCCAGCCGGTTGGGCGCGACATCGGCGGCCAACATGCTCTTGGATGTGTCCACGGCCAGGAGTATGTCGATCCCCCTCCGCTTCACCTCTTTCCACTGGAAACCCACCTGGGGCCGGGCCAGGGCGACGAAGATAGACGCAACCGCTGCCATGAGCAGGACCCGTTTGGCCATCCGTCGACCCGGCGATACGCTTTCCGTGAGTTTTCCCAGAAGATGGCCGGCTGCAAATCTCTCCAATGCGGCCTTCCCCTTTTTCTGAAAATGGCAGAACCCGAATCCCAAAATGGCGCAGGCAACGAAACCAACTATCAACCAGATTGAATGTGCGAATTGCATTTTCCTTTTCCTTTCTTATTTGTTTCTGACAGGTTGAAACGATCCACAACCTCTGTCGCATTGGCGCAACATCAGCGAATAAAAGGCTGACGCCTGAATTCCTGAGATTGATGGAATAGGGTGTGACGATATCCTGCATCTCGTCTCACAATGCCCCATTCAAAAAATGATCCTGTCCATCCTGTTAATCCTGTCAAATTTTTCAGGGCAGCCTTCGGAACCGCGTCTGGCCCAGGAGCAGCTCTATCCCCAACAAGAGGAGGGCAGGGAGGGCGGCCCAGAGGAACATCTCGTTATGGTGTTCGAATTTCTTTATCTTCTGGGTGGTGGTTTCCAGCTTGTTGATCTCATCATAGATCCTGCTGAGAGAATCCGTATCCGTGGCCCGGTAGTAGTTGGCGCCGGTCATTCGGGCCACCTGTTTCAGGGTATCTTCATCGATATCGACCCGGGCCCTCACCAGTTTCCGGTTGCCGAATTGATCCGTGACAGGGACCGGCACCTCGCCCCGGGAGCCAGCACCGATGGTATAGACCTTTATGCCAAGCGCTTCCGCAGCCTCTGCAGCGGTCAGAGGCGAGACCTTCCCCGCATTGTTCATCCCGTCCGTCAACAGGATGACAATCTTGGATTTGGCCTTCTGGTCCCTCAGTCGGTTGACGCAGGAGGCAATGGCCGAACCGATGGCCGTACCGTCCTCCACCATGCCGGTCCTGACACCCTCGAGGCGATGCTGGAGCCAGTGATGGTCGAGGGTCAGGGGACTCACCATGTACGGTTTCCCTGCAAATGCCACCAGGCCGATCCGGTCGTTGGGACGTTCATCGATGAATCTGGAGACCACCTTCCGGACCACGTCGATCCGGTTGGCAGGTTCGCCCTTGATGGTGAAATCGAGGGCCTCCATGGAACCGGAGACATCCACGCCCAACAGGATGTCGATCCCGCTGGCCTCCACCTCGGATGTCCCGTGTACGACCTGGGGGCGGGCCAGGGCTACAATCAACATGCCCAGGGCCAGCATGCGGAGCGCACCCAGCCATTTGCCCGCCGTTGATCTGCGAGCCCCGGCCAAGGCCCTGGCGGTCTGTACGGTGGAGTACCGTACCGCCGTGGCCAGGCCCCGCCTCCCCTTCAGGAAGGCAAGGGGCGGAATCAGAAGCAGCAGCCACAACACTTCAGGGTGGTTAAAATAGAACATCATCTACCTCCTACCGCGACTGCGCTGCCGCCATCCAGACCTGCGGCCGCTGTCGTCCTTTTAGGGATGAATCTCAGCCACGACGCCCTCAGGGTCGTGAGGAGGGACTGACCTCCAGGGACCTTGGATACCGCAGGGGCTGCATCCGGGACCTCTCTTTTCTGTTCAGCGGTCTTCTCTTCCGGCCGGGGCCTTGTCCTGTCGACAAACTCCCATGCGCTCCGGTACATCTCCTTCATCTGATCGATGGTCAGGAGGCAGCGTGCAAATTTGGCCAGGTCGCAGTGGCCTAAAAAGTCCTGCAACAGATCGCTGTATCCGGCCAGGTCTCCGGCAGGTTCGGATCCGATCCTGGCCATGAACTCCTCGGTGGTATGCCGGGTGACCCGCACCTCAAAACGCTTTTCAATGTACGTGCGGACGGCGTCTGAAACCGCTACGGAGAATGCGTCGGCCAATTCGGGTTTCATCAGGGCCTTTGCCCGCTCCAACTGTTCAAATGCAATTTCAAAGGCGCGTTTTGCCCGCAGGGCCTTGTGCCTGCGGAACCATCGCCAGGCACCTGCCGCAGCCCCTAATGCCAGGCACGCCCCTATGGCATAGTAGAGCCAGACAAGGGGGTCCGGTATGTGCAGAGGCCCCCGGATGTCGCGGATGTCATCCGCCGCGGCCGGCTGGATTGTGGTCTGACCCGCGGGCATGACCTGAGGCGGAGGGGACGCCGCCGGCGACTGCGGAGAGGCCGCGAGGGGCGATGGATTGCCGGGTGGCATTGCCGCCTGACCCGCTGCCAGTCCCGTACCTACGCCCAGGAGCATAAATAGCCCCGTCAGGACCATGATGCTTAAAAGATGGCGTTTCATCAATGCCTCCTCCTTTCCCTCGAGTTGAAAAAGTTGAGCAGTCCCGGCAGGTAGTTCTTGTCAGTGGAGAGTTCCAGCAGGTCCACACCGGCGGATCGGATGGACCGACGCAGCTCCTTTCGGCGTTCATCGGCCAGCCGGGCAAAGCCGTCCCTGATCTCCGGCAGGGTCGTGTCCAGTTCCACCTGCTCCCCGGTCTCGGAATCTTCGATGGTCAACAGACCGATGTCCGGCAGTTCCCTCTCCCTCGGATCATTCACCGATACCGCCACCAGATCGTGACGCCGGTTGGTTATCTGGAGCTTGGGCCGGAGGCCCTGAAGAGAATCCTCAAAGTCCCCCGGCAGGCAGAAGTCCGAGATGAGAAAGGCAACGGCCCGCCTCTGGATCACCTGATTGACAAAATCCATGGCCGCCGCAATGTCCGTGCGGGTCCCCTCCGGCTGGAAAAAGAGGATCTCCCGAATGACACGCAGGATATGGATCCGCCCCTTTTTGGGCGGTATGTACAGCTCTGCCTCGTCCGTAAACAGGATCAGCCCCACCTTGTCGTTATTCCGTACGGCCGAAAAGGCGATGACGCTTCCCAGTTCAGCCATGATTTCTCTCTTGCTCTGGCTGGCCGAACCGAATTCGCCCGAGGCGCTCACATCGATGATGAGCATGATGGTCAGTTCCCGCTCCTCGGTGAATTTCTTGACATAGGTGCGGCCGGTACGGGCGGTGACATTCCAGTCAATGGTCCGTACGTCATCGCCCGGAACGTATTCTCTCACCTCATCGAAGTCCATGCCGCGGCCCTTGAAGACCGAATGATAATGGCCTGCAAGGGTCTCATCCACCAGACGGTTCGTCTTGATCTCCACCTGGCGGACCTTGTTGAGGATCTCGCTGCTGATGTGGGTGTCCATACTTTCTTCCTTTCTGTAACCGTTAGTGGGTTCAGAGGTTCACGTGTTCATGGGTTTCTCATGGCACAGGGATAGTCTCCAGTATCTTCCGGACCATGTCTTCGCTGGTGAGGGACTCTGCCTCTGCCTCGTAGGTGATGTTGACACGGTGTCTGAGCACGTCCATGGCAATGGACTTGACATCCTCAGGGGTGACATATCCGCGACCCTGGAGAAATGCCAGGGCCTTGCTGGCTGTCTTGAGGTTGATGGTCGCCCTGGGAGAGGCCCCGTTCTGGATATAAGGTTTCAGGTCAAGTCCGTAGGTCTCCGGGGTGCGCGTGGCATAGACCAGGCTTACGATGTAATCTTTGACCTTTTCGTCCATGTAGATCGTGTTGACCACCTGGCGGGACCTGACAATGTCCTCCTCTGAAACCACCTGACGCACCTGGACGGTATGATCGATGGTCTCAACCGCGTCCAGGATGATGCGCTCTTCAGAGACCGACGGGTAGGTGACGACCACCTTCAGCATGAACCGGTCCACCTGGGCCTCTGGCAGGGGATAGGTGCCTTCCTGCTCGATCGGGTTCTGCGTGGCCATGACCAGAAACGGATCCGGGAGCCGGTAGGTCTTCTCTCCGATTGTGACCTGCCGCTCCTGCATGGCCTCGAGGAGGGCGCTCTGGACCTTGGCCGGGGCCCGGTTGATTTCGTCCGCCAGGATCAGGTTCGCGAAAACAGGCCCGTGTTTGACCACAAACGAGACATCTTTCGGGTTGTAGATCTCGGTGCCGACGATATCGGCCGGCAACATGTCGGGGGTAAACTGGATCCGCCTGAATCCTGTCTGAATGGTAGAGGCCAGTGTCTTGAGGGCCAGTGTCTTGGCCAGACCGGGCACCCCTTCCAAGAGGATGTGACCATTCGACAGGATTCCCACTAAAAGCCGTTCAATCAGAACTCTCTGGCCGACGATCACCCGGCCCATCTCCTGCTCCAGGGGCCTCACCCATGCCGACGCCTTCTGCACCGAATCATTGATGGTCTGGATGCTTGTAAACTGGGGCCCTGCGGGTCGCACGTCGCCCCTCGTTGAACTTTGTGGCGCCTGGTAAGCGCCCCCCTCCCTCGGCTGAAACTGTTGCCCTGCTTGTACGTTCATGATCTCTCCTTTCTTTTGACTCGTTACTCGTTACTGGTTGGTGGTTGCTCGTTGCTGGATGAATCCTTGCGCCTTGTGCCTTGCGCCTTCAGTATTACTGGTCGCTGATCCTCAACACCACATCCCGCTAAGGTTGAGAGGAACATAACAGACCAGCCTTGCCTCAACCTTTCCATAAGATTACAAGTTGGTAATGGTGCTGGATGATAAGCTGATGGCTTATAGCTGATGGCTCATGGCTCATGGATGCCACGCCTTGCGCCTTGAGCCTAACGCCTCATGCCCTACGCCTTTCCAACTATTTCCTTGATGGAAGGCTGAAAGATGGCTATGTTTATGTGTTAAATAGCGGTCTGTGTGATGTTTAAAAGGGAATCATGGTATGAAAACGTTTTTTAAAGTCCTGATGTGGGGCCTTTTTGGGGTGGTCTTTTTCTCCCTCTGCACCGGGGCCTATTTCTGGTATGTGTGGTCCAGCAACCTTCCGTACATCGGCTCGGTTAAAGAATACCGGCCCCCGATCATTACCGAGATCTTCAGCGATGACGGCAAGGTCATCGGCAGGCTGTGGGAAGAAAAACGGACGGTTATCTCCCTGGACCAGATGCCCAAGCACTTGATCCAGGCCTTTGTGGCAGCGGAAGACTCCCGGTTTTTCGAGCACGAAGGGGTGGACATCAAGGGCATTTTCAGGGCCTTCATCAAGAACCTGACCAGCGGCAGGATCACACAGGGGGGGAGCACCATTACCCAGCAGGTCACCAAGTCGCTGCTCCTCAAAAATGTCGAGCGGACCTACCGAAGGAAGGCCAGGGAGGCCATTTTATCTCTGCAGCTTGAAAAGGAGTTATCCAAGGCACATATTCTCTATCTGTATCTCAACCAGATCTACCTGGGCCATGGGGCCTATGGCGTGGAGGCCGCTGCAAGGACCTATTTCAACAAGCCGGCCAAAGACCTGACCCTCGCCGAATCGGCACTCTTAGCGGGCCTGCCTCAGGCGCCTGCCAGATACTCGCCCGTTGACCATTTTGAACGTGCCAAGGCACGGCAGATCTATGTGCTGGAGAGAATGCTGGAGGAAGGCATGATCAGCCGTGAAGCGTTTGACACGGCCCGGAATATACCCTTCGACATTCATTCGGGGGGAGAAAATGTCTTTGAACGGGCCCCCTATTTTACCGAGCATGTCAGACGATACCTTCTCAAAAAATATGGGAAAGACTCCCTCTACAGAGGGGGACTGAAGGTGTATACCACTCTGGACCTGAATATGCAGACCCAGGCCAGGGAAGCCCTGAACAAGGGACTGGCCGAATTGGACAAAAGGGAAGGATACCGGGGACCCCTGAGGCATCTTTCGGCCCAGGAGGCAACCGACTTCAGGACAAAGGCCATTGCGCAATTTCTGTCTGCGCCCCCGGAGACAGGCGCAGTGGTCGAGGGGCTTGTGGCTAAGGTGGATGATGAAAAGGGGGTCGTAACCGTCTATATCGGCGAAGAAATGGCCCGGCTGCTCCTCAAAGAGATGACGTGGGCCAGAAAGCCCGATAAGGAGATCCCTTACTATGAGGCCAGGGTCAGGAAGCCCTCTCAGGTCTTAAGTCCTGGGGATGTTGTTCTGGTTCGCCTCTCGAAGAAGGTTGGCGAGACCACGGCCGGCCCCCGGACCGAAAAAGGAGAACCGGAGACTGACGGACCGGAAGGCTTTTCCTGGGAGGTTTCCCTGGAGCAGGTCCCCTTTGTTCAGGGGGCAGTCGTCTGCATAGAGACTGAGACCGGGAAGGTGAAGACCCTGCTCGGCGGTCGGGACTTCAGCACCAGCCAGTTCAACCGGGCAATCCAGGCCCGCCGGCAGCCCGGATCCGCCTTCAAACCCCTGATCTATGCAGCGGCCCTCGACAAGGGAATGACGCCGGCAACCATTATCATGGATGCGCCCTATGTATCTGAGCGGAACCTGGAAGGGGAGGCATGGAAGCCCAAGAACTACAAGGAAAAATTCTACGGGCCCACACTGATCAGGACCGGCCTGGCAAAATCCAGAAACGTCGTTACCGTTAAAATACTTAAAAAGATTGGGATAGACTATGCCATAGGCTATGCACGGAACATGGGCATTGAATCTGAACTGGCGGCTGATCTCTCCCTGGCCCTGGGATCTTCCGGGGTCTCTCTGCTGGAAATCACCCGGGCCTACACCGTGTTTGCCAATGCCGGCATGCTGGTGACGCCGATCTTTGTCAAGCGGGTGGTGGACCGCAACGGTCTTGTCCTGGAAGAGAACCAACCTGAAACCCGACCGGTCATCTCCAAAGCGACCTCTTTTGTCATGACCGATCTCTTAAGGGCCGTTATCACCGAAGGGACGGGTTGGAGAATCCGGGCACTCAAGCGACCGGCCGCCGGGAAGACCGGGACTACCAACGATCTCAGGGACGCCTGGTTCCTGGGATATACGCCCGATCTTGTCGCCGGCGTCTGGGTCGGATATGACGATTCACGGGAGATGGGCGACGGCGAGACCGGCTCAAGGGCGGCAAGCCCCATATGGCTCGACTTCATGTCAGGCGCCCTCGAGGGAAAAGCAGTCAAGGATTTTGAGGTCCCCGATGGGGTTGTCTTTGCCAAGATCGATACAGAGACGGGCCTGTTGGCTGGACGGTATTCCCGGAATACCGTCTTTCAATCGTTCATTGAAGGAACACAGCCGGAGACCTATTCCCCCAAACCCGCGGCTGCCAGCCTGGGGGCCTTTTCACAGTTTGACATGGACTTAGAGACAAGAAATTAGTAATAGGAATTTAGGGAGTTAGGAATTGAGGAA
>CAYPDL010000002.1:0-32606 GCA_964409475.1 uncultured Desulfobacteraceae bacterium
GGTCAGGGTGGGAATTGGGGCAGCAGAGCCTGACAACGGGGGCCCTTGATAGAAATCCGTGTCCGCCACGCCATCGCCGTCAATATCAAGGATAATCGTAGGTTGGCCGTGATCTCCTGTTCCCAGGGGGAGCATGATCTGGGAATTGGCATTCGCCTGGCCGCAGGTCCTGATTCCCGCTACAGACGCGAGGTTGGCCACGCCGATGTAGCCGTCCTGTTCCACCAGTGAGAGGCGCACGTTTACTGCGACTGGTACTCCGCCTGAGGCCTTTGTCCCTACTAAATGCACCTGATCATAGGTCGCCTGTCCCGCAACCGATTTTTCCAGCGTCAGAGTGCCGGCATCGGGCGACCAGCCGTCGTAGGTCCCTCCGATGGGGTATCCGCCAGCAAATTGATCAACAGTGAAAGTTCGAGCCATGTTTACAAATTTAACATATTTTGTACCCCCGTCCATGTAGGCAGAGATTCTAAAACTCCAGTCGCCTTCCCGGCACGCGTACCATGGGCTCTGCAAATAGATATTTCCACCCGACCACTCCGGATACGCCTGCTGATTCGTTCCGTTGACATCTACCAAACCCGGTTCTGTATTGGCGTGCATGCCCGGGGGGCCGAAAAATGGGGGAGTTGCAGCCGCTGCGGGCAACGCCATGAAGACAAGGATAGAGAAAACCATTGTTGCCACACTCCAATATCTGCCGAATTGTCTCATGATCAAAACCTCCTGTATCTTCAAAGATGGTAAGACGTTACGGGCGGTTGACAGACAGAACGAACGTTACATTTTGGTCAGAGAATGACAAAACGTTCACATGCTGTCAAGAAAATAAGTCGCAAGAATGAAATTCGGACCTCTCTAATCTTTCGGAGGAGCTCGAACGGGGGAATCCTCGGCAGAAGAGGGCGTTTAAAGCATTGCGAAATCATATAGTTAACATTCCCCATGGAGAAGGCCTTAAGATGCGGCTCTAAGGTGTGAATCTGACCGCCCTGTACCAGGAGCGTCTCTTCCGGTTTTCATGAAGCGGCTGTCAATGTCTGTCCTTCCGCAGGTAATCAGCCCGCGCCCGTACCGGACGAGCCATGCAGCAAACAAGGCAACGCCCATCGGCAAGATCACCCTTGCAAACGGGAGGAAAGACAAGACTTCCTTTTCGACATCGCCCAGGCCGAACAGGATCACGATTGCGCAAGCGGTGACGGCCAACACGTGTCCTCGCTTTCTGCTGCCGAAAGTCGATGCAACGGCCCAGGCCATGGACGGTGCGATGATCCCGTAAGTGAGTTGTTCCGTTCCGGGGCCGAGGAGCAGTTGCCAGCATACCCACATGGAGAGAATCAACGTCAATAGGTATCCGGTTGACCTCGTACGTCGCTTCTGCCACAGGCACCAAACCAGCACCAGCGCAGCCGCCCCGAGTTGCATGAACATATAGATTTGCCTGTCGGGCGGCGGGCACAGTTCTTCCCAGATGGTCCAGGCATCGCGGTAGCCCGGAAGACGTCCCTGCTGCACGCGCGTGAGGCAGACATACCAACTTTGGTATTGTTGCAGGACTATATTAAATGGTCGTGTGAGGAAGGGGACTGTCGCCAGCACGGCAATCGGCACAGGGAAACGCCAGACGAGTTGCCGCGGCCAGCAGGCCATCAAGAGGAGCACCACAGCCATCGGCCAGAGTTTGATAAAGACCGGCACGGCCAGCAAACACGAGGCCATCCACCAGCGTTGTTGAACGATCGCCGCCGCCGAAAAGCCAATGAGGGCAATCAGCAGGGTATTGCTCTGCGCTGTCCAAACCATTGGAACCGAGATTAATGCTCCTAAACCGACGAATACTCCTTCTCGCCGCAGCGTCCATTCCCCGGGTAGAACGTGACGCACCAGGAGCCGCAACGACCACAGCAGAAGGAACAGACAGGGAAGATTCCAAAGTATGTTCCCAAGCCGCGAGGGGAGCATGGCAAAAGGAGTGAACGCCACCGCAAATGTGGGCGAGTAGAGGTAGATGCCGATTCCGTCATACAAGTCGTACAACGACCGGTTGGCCCACCAGTTCTGAGACGCAACGGCAAACACCTTGTATACGGAATGGTGGTCGCCTTGCACGAGCGTCTTTACAGTTACCGCCACGGCCAAAACAATCCACAGGGCCATACCGCGTCGCAACCAGACGTCCCCGCCCTGCCCCTTTTTCAGTTCAGTATCATTCCCAATCGAGTCTGCCATATCGACAATCTCCAGCTCAATTGCCTTTCAGCAATGAATTCCATCTTTCAGTATTCACAGAGGCGCTCCCCTTCAGCACGGCAGCAATAACACCAGACCATGGGGTGAATTGTAGCCATCCAGGAACCTGTGTCAATGTCAATCTGGATCGTGACGCTTCCGACAATTCCCCCTGCGTGGGTAAACCCTGAGGCCTGTCCGTCTAACGACTGTGTAACGCCCTCAGCAGCGCGAGTTTAAACATGCGCGTCTCGGGCGGCTCGATGGCAACGCCCGACAGCTCATGACGCAACCTCCGCACATGATCGACTGGCCTGCAAACCAGACTTCATGGGATTTACCTCTTTTAAGTTCTTGGAAAGGCAACAGATCGGGCTCAGACTTGACAGCCTGGAACATTTTCCCTAAAATTCTCTTCCAATGTCACCCAAACATGCCTTGAGCGCGCGGACAGGATATTGCTGTTGCCATGCGCCGTGTGTTTTTTCAGGATCATAAAAGGACAAATCATTCCAGACGAACAGACACTCCGGCATCCAAACGTGAAAAAAATTCTGCTCTCCGTCTATTTGATGGCGACAGCGTTGCTTTTTCCCTTCTTTCTGCTGTTTGTGGCTTTGCACACGCTGAGTCGACCCCGTGCATTCTGGCACCATCTTCAAAGACTCTCTGTGGTATTGCCCGAAAGGAGGCCAACACCCGGAAAGAGGGTATGGCTCCACGCGGTGAGCGTTGGAGAAATCCTCTCCTGCACCCCGTTGATTCAGAGCCTTCAAGAGAGGGGGTGGGCCGTTTTTCTTTCCACCTCCACGGAATCCGGTTTTGCGACCGCCCAAAAAAGGCTCAGAGGGGTGGAACTCTTCTATTTTCCCTTTGATTTCTGGTTCGTCTGCAACCGGTTCCTCAAAAGGATAAACCCGGATATAGTTCTCCTTTGTGAAGTGGAGATATGGCCGTCTTTTGTATGGAGTGTCCGCAGGCGCGGGATCCCTTTGTACCTTGTGAGCGGCCGAATGGTAGAAAAGGACTTCCGTCAATACCGACGCTTCAAATGGTTTTTCGGCTGCGTCCTTTCAATGTTTTCCGGCCTCTTCATGCAGAACGACGCCTATACGGGGCGCATGCAGGCCCTTTGCCGCCACCCCCGGCTCAAGACCCTCGGAAACCTGAAGTTCGACGCGGGCTTCGACCCCATAACTCAGTCTGATATCGGCAAACTCATGCCAGCCGGATTCAACCTCTGCGCCGCCTCCACCCATAGCGGCGATGAGGGGCGGATCATCAGGATATTTCAATCATTACGGGTTGAATTTCCCCAACTGAGGCTGGTGCTCGTCCCCAGGCATCCCCATCGAAAAAGGGAGATCACTCGGATCCTTGACACGCAACACATTTCCTACACCTTGCGCTCGGAAAAGAAATACTGTAGAACGCCGGTGTTCGTTGTGGATACCGTAGGCGAGCTGATGGAGGTCTATCAACGGTGTGAAATCGTTATTATCGGGGGGAGCTTTTCCAGAGAGGTGGGCGGTCACAATATTATCGAGCCCGCCCTTCTTAAGAAATGCATCTTGTGCGGAAATCACATGGAAAATTTCGAAGACATCTATGCACGTTTCAAGCAGGAAAACGCACTCATAACCACAAACTGGAGAGACCTGTCGCAGGATTTGAGAGAACTCATTCAGGACAGAGAAAAGGCCGCCCGCATGGGAGAAAAGGCCTTTGCGGTCATCAGAAAAAACAGAGGGGTTTCAGAACGGATCCTTGCTGAGATCTTCTGAAAAATTTGCCGGTAGTCATAAAACCGGATACTGAATGAAATTGTATCGTTATGCAAAGTGGAAGGGAGTGTCTCCTTGGAAAAACAGAAGTTTTCCCTTCTCAGGCGGATTGGCTTTGTTTTGGAGGCAGCAGTTGTCATTCCCCTTGGAAACCTGGCCGCCCTTTTGCCCTGGAAGACAGGAAGGGCTTTGGCGTCCATGATAGGCTCGTTCATATTCCGGCTGAACAGAAACGGCAGAAAGCAGGGTTATGTGAACCTTGATATCATCTATGGAAACCATTCCTTATCCGTGAAAGAAAAGGACCGGATCATAAAAAGCCTTTTCAGGAATATCGCCTCAAGCATATTTGAATACCTTAAGCTTGGAAATGTGACATCACAAAATTATTTAGAATTTGTGCGTCTCAAAAATTCAGAGGTGTTCGACCGTGCCGTCGCCGAAGGGAAGGGCATCCTGGCCATCAGCGCCCACATGGGCAACTGGGAAATACTCGGCAGCGTAGGCGCCAAACTGGGGAGAAACATCGCTGCGGTTATTCACCGCCAGTTGAACCCCTACACAGACAAGTGGCTGAGGGAAGTCCGAGAAAAAAGGGGTAAGATCAAATGCTTTTACGATGAGGTTTCAGATATGCGCCAGGTTGTCGGGCACCTGAAGGGAAACGGCATCCTGGCCATTCTGGCGGATGAAACCTACCCTATCAGGCCGGTATTTGTCCCGTTTTTCGGGCGACCGGCGGCAACGCCCGATGGCCCGGCCAAGCTTCACCTCCTGTATGGTTCGTCCATAGTGATCTGTTTTGCCGTGAAACAGACCGATGGAAGATACCTGCTAACTTTTGACGGGCCATATCATTTTGAAAAAAGCGGGGACCTGAGGAAGGACTGCGAAGTCATCATGACCTGGATCAACTCCAAGTATGAAAAAATGATCAGAAATTACCCGGACCAATGGTTTTCGCTGTTGACCCCAAGATGGGAACGGAACCGGCCGGAAGACTACAAAAACAGATCGTGGAGATAATGGCCTTGATGATTTCAGACGTTTTTTGTAGAAGATACCCAGTGTGTCGGCAGGATGCCGTTTTGAGTTCGGGCGCGAGGTAAATCGAGATGACAAAAAGACGGGTCGTTATCACAGGATTGGGGGTGGTTGCGGCCAACGGAATCGGCAAGGCACGGTTTTGGGAATCCAATACCTTGGGCAAATCCGGTATCGATAAGATCACCAGTTTTGACCCGTCCCATTACCCATCACGCGTGGCTGCTGAAGTGAGGAATTTCGATCCCCTGCTGTACTTGCCCGATAAAGTGGCAAAGAGAGTGGACCGATTCGTTCATTTCGGACTGGCCTCCGCAAAAATGGCCTTGGATGACAGCAGATTGAATCTTGGATCTGAGGATCGGGAACGGATTGGGGTAATTATCGGGTCCGGCCTTGGAGGGGCCCTTTTCCACGAGGCACAGATCATGGAGGCCTATGAAAAGGGATCTCACCGCTTCAATCCACTGTGCGTTCCACGGATTACGCCCAATGCGGTCGCAGCCCACATTGCCATTCAATATGGGTTGCTGGGGCCGAACTTCGTTATTTCAACGGCCTGCGCATCCGGGAATCATGGAATTGGAGAGGCCTGTCGAAAGATCCAGCACCGGGAAGCGGATGTGGTAATCTCAGGGGGTGCGGAGGCACCCCTGACCGAGTTCACTTTCGGTGCCTATTGCGCCTTGCGCGGCGTCTTGTCCAAATGGAACGATCCCCCACATGAGGCCAGCAGACCTTTTGATCGGGATCGGGACGGCTTTGTCATGGGGGAAGGGGGGGCCGTCCTGATCCTGGAAGATCTGGATCACGCCCTGAATAGGGGGGCGCACATTTACGCTGAAATGGTTGGATATGGTCTCACAAGCGGCGCCTATCATATTGCCATGCCTGATCCCACGGGGGAAGATGCGGCCAGGACCATGATGGTGGCGCTGGCGGAGGCCCATGTGCCGCCGGATAGGGTTGACTATATCAATGCCCACGGCACGGGCACCATTGCCAATGATGCGGCTGAGACAAGGGCCGTCAAGCGAGTATTCGGGGATCTTGCCTATAAAATTCCCCTCTCTTCAACTAAATCCATGATCGGTCACAGCATCGGGGCGGCCGGCGCCATGGAGGCTGTAGTCTGCTGCCTGGCCATCGAGCATCAGATGATTCCGCCCACCATCAACCTTATACATACTGACCCTGAATGCGACCTGGACTATGTACCCAACGAGGCAAGAGACGCGAAGATTGATTTTGTCTTGAGCAATTCTTTTGGATTCGGCAGCGTCAACGCGTGTCTCCTTTTCAAAAAATTTGATTAAGAAATGAAACCCATGGATATAAGAGAAATCGAAAAGAAGGTCATTGAGGTCCTGGCTGACAGGGCCTCCATGGATGTGCAACAGATTACACTCCAATCAAGGCTGGTGGATGATCTGGGTCTGGACTCTCTGGATGCCGTGGAGATGGTGTTCGAATTCGAGGAGACCTACGGCATTGACATCCCGGACGATCAGATCAGTGAATTCAAGACTGCGCAGGATATCGTGAACTATCTATCCATCAGGCTTGCTTCGGGTTAGAACGGCTGCGAGGGTATTCGCTTTCTCGATTCAGGACGCAGCGCAAAGCTATCGTCTCTGAAAGCGGCCTTCTTCCCTGGAAAGATGCGGCGGCCGCGGCGCTGAATAATCTGTCCGTTATCGACTTCTATGATGTGATCCATTCTTTGGCTTGTTGGACATCCATTCTTTTGTGGACGAAATGCCTTAGACATGGAGCGACTCTGCATGAAAAGAGATGAGCAACGAAGGGGTCTACCTTTTTCAAAACTGGACTTGGGGGTTGTGTGCCCCATGGCCAATGAGCGTAAGAATGCGGAGAGATTTATCAAAGAAGTGCTTGCCATCTGCCTCAGATATCCGTTCAAGAAAGTGACTTTTTTCCCCGTCCTTGATCTCGCCAGCCAAGATGGAACGCTCGATCTCGTACGTCGAATTGAACAGCAGATCCCGGAAGTGAGGTTAATATTTGCTCCTGAAAACCGGTGTGTTGTGGACGCTTATATCCGTGGCTATGAAGCCGGCGTGAATTCCGGATGTGATTGGATACTTGAAATGGATGCGGGATATAGCCACCAACCTTGTGAGGTCATGGGGTTCTTTCATGCCATGACCCAGGGGTATGACTGTGTTTTCGGAAGTCGATTCTGTAAAGGGGGGGAATTTTCCGATACGTTCATGCTTCGCTACATGGTGAGCCGGGGTGGTACATTTCTTACCAATTTTCTTTTGGGGACGAACCTGACCGACATGACAGGGGGGTTCGAGCTATTCACCCGTAACGCCCTTAAGGAGATATTGAGCCGGGGTATTCGGTCTCGAGGGCCTTTTTTCCAGGCCGAAATCAGAGCCCATGCCCATGCTTTTCGTGTGACGGAGGTCCCGATCCATTACCGGTCTGGTAACCATCCCCTTGACATAAGGAATTTTTTTGACGCCTTTTGCGGCCTTTGGCATTTGTGGCGGTACAGACGGACAGTTTAGTTGTCATCCTAAGAGTTGGAGATACAAATGAAGTCAAAAACCGCGATTGTAGTGACCTCTATCTCTGGTCCTAACAGATCCCTAAAATCCATTGCGAGAGAGTCTCTCGATAGGGGACATCACTTCATGGTTATTGGAGATGTTTCGAGCCCTTCCGATTTTCAGATTCAAGGTTGCGATTTCTACAGCCTTGAACAGCAAAAATTAACCGGACTAAAATTTGCTGAATGCTGTCCCAATCGACACTACGCCCGCAAGAATATAGGATACCTTCTGGCCATGAGAAATGGCGCGGATATCATTATCGACATGGACGATGATTGTATTCCTTCCGAGGCGTTCTGGAATCCACTTCAGCGGATACGTTGTATTGCCACGGTTGAAGAGGCAGGCTGGGTCAACGTCTATCAATATTTCTCAGAAGGAAATATCTGGCCCAGGGGCTTTCCTCTCAACCGGGTTCGCACATCTCCGCCACCGATTGATTCATTGCCGGTGGGCGAAAGAGATTGTGTGATTCAACAAGGTCTTGTAAACAAGAATCCGGATGTGGATGCCATATATCGATTGCTTTTACCCCTGCCGTACGACTTTATGATCGAAAATCGAGTGGCTCTGGGAAAAGGGACCTGGTGCCCCTTTAACAGCCAGAATACCGCCTGGTGGAGCGATGCATTTCCCCTCCTCTATCTGCCGGCCTATTGTTCTTTTAGAATGTCAGATATCTGGCGAAGTTTTGTGGCCCAGAGAATTGCATGGGAAAACAGGTGGTTTGTTTCATTCCACGAACCCACCGTCTGGCAAGACCGCAATGGCCATGATCTCATGGAAGACTTTGCCAACGAAATTCAAGGATACTTGCACAATGAAAATCTGTGTCAGACATTGGAGAAACTGCCCATCAAAGGGGGAACTCAAAACCTTACTGCTGATTTGAGACTCTGCTACGAAGCCCTTATTGAGAAAGGATGGTTGAAAGAGGCGGAATTGACGCTGCTTGAAGCCTGGACTGATGATCTGAAAAGCGTAAGGCCATAATGTGTTGGCAATCTTTTTCAAGAAAAATGAATGATAGAAAACGCTGCTCCTATTTCCATCCTGGCACCCTCTCGGGTTTTATTCACCTGATCCTGCATCCTGTTGAATCTACCATCGGAATCGGTCTGTTCGCATTGTTTCTGTTTTCCATCTATACGTTCTGCACCCTTTTTCCGGGAGTCATCTATACCAATGCAGCTGCAGTGGACAATTATGTATTCATTGATGGCATTCATCGCATCTGGAGCGGGCATACACCCCATCTCGATTTTTCAACGGCTCTTGGTGCCCTGAACTTTTTGTGGCCTGCAGTATTCGGCCTCATTACGGACAGCGAATTCAAAGCCTTCCTGTTCTATCAGATATCTTTTCTGGCCATCATTCTTGCGATACAGGTCTATATTTCAAGAACGCGGATGAATTATTTCTGTGCCATTATTCTGTTGATCTATCTAGCAGCCCTAGTCGGTACTCCCGTGCCGATGGGTTCTCGCGGCAGCCTTGTAACCTTCGCAGGATATTACAACAGATTCGGCTGGGCTCTCCTAATCGTTTCTTTCTTGATGACTGTGTCCTCCAACAGGTTAAGAGAAGAGTCATGGTGTTTTGAAGCGTTCCTTGCAGCAGTCATCTTATGGATTGCCTTCTATACCAAAATTACTTATTTCATTGCAATATTGGGTATTTTCATCATCTCTGCCTTTTTTGATAGAAGATGGCTGAAGACGGTAATAGCCAGCAGCTTGTGCCTGATCATCGGTATGGTATGCTGTGAGCTTTTCCGTCCCGGGCTTCACCTCTCCTATTTTAGTGACTTGGTTATGACAAGCAAGGCCACTCAAGGATCTTGCCTTATGGCATGGGACGACTTCAAAGGAAATGTAGTATCTTTACTGGCTTCCAGTTTTTCCATAGGCATTGTTTTTTTAGTCCACAGGGAATTCAATATCTTGTCATTCCCCTTTTTTCTGACCACCGCATGTTACAATGTTTTCATCTCTATATTTGTTGCGTCCAATAATACAGACTTTTATGGGCTTCCATCCCTTTTGGCATTATACGTAACCGGTTTGATTCTGGTCTCGAAGGGTGTACCAAAAATTGATGAAGCTCATGGACTCCAAAAATTCGCATTGATTTCATTGGGTCTGCTCGTATTTTGGAGCGCCATTCCTGAGGCTATAGAGAGGCAAGGGGGGCTTGAGAGGTTCTTTCGTATCGGATATTTCAATAAGAGATATCCCTATCCATTCCCCTTTCCTGAGCCCATGCGGGAAATGAAAATCATGGAGGGGGAGGTAGGTTTCTTGGAAAAGCTGGATGCCAACGGAAACGTGACCCTAACAATAGAAGACTTGCGCACTCACGCGATACCGCCCCGTCAGGAGATCTACCAGACGCAATACGCGTATATGGTGGCGAAAGGCTATCAGGCCCTTCAGGAAGTTTTTTCTCAATGGGGTTCAGGTCCGATCATTCATCTGGGTTTTTCAAATCCTTTTTCGACCCTTCTTGCCGTACCGTCGGCAAGAGGGGACTACGCCTGGTACCACGCCGGAAGAAATTTCTCAGAGCGTGTGCATCGTTGTCCGGAGATGGTATTCCAGGATGCAAAATTCGTCATGTTTTCCAGATTTCCCTCGGTGGCGGAAACCACAAAGCAGTTGAACAGTATTTACGGCGACTATATCAAGCGCAACTACACGCTCATCCATAATGATGCTTACTGGCAGATTTATCTGTCTGATAAAGCTGACCGTACCGGGGAGCAAACACGATGCTCAGACATTCAGGGGAAGAAGAGCCAATCGTTAGGAGTTGCGAATAGGAGGGGGCGGCCTCCATGAAATCGTCCAACTCCACTGGAGAGTATCTGTGGGAACGCCTGGCGCCCTGGAAATGGGTCCCCATTACCATTGCAGCCGGCTGGTTTCTATGGGAATGGGTGACGATCTTGCTGAGGGTGCGGGGCGATTTCCCCCATCACTGGGAACTCGGCCGCAGGATCGTTGCCGAAACGTATATCTACGCGGGCAACCTGGATTTTGTCTATCCACCTTTCTGGGCCATGGCCCACGCTCCCCTGGTGATATTCGGTTCTCCCAAAGCGGCCCAGCTGGTGGCGTACCCCTTCGTTATCCTCTGGCTGGGCATACTAATTCGAGCACTGATGCGACTTACGCGGCAACAGATGCCTCTTTCAGGCAAAGCGCTTTTCTGGGTGGTCACCGCGGCATTGACACTCGCCGGGCAGTTTGTGACGCGGGACCTGCCCGAGGTAGGGGTCAACACCATGCTGGTGGCACTCTCGTGGCTGGCGGTAGCGCTGTGGTCGGGCGAGCGTGATATGGAGGCCGGGATCTGCCTGGGCCTGGCCACTGCGCTCAAATGCACCCCGCTTTTGTTCATCGCCTATTTCGCCCTGAAGAGACAGTGGCGCGTCACCCTTTACGCCTTGGTGGCCCTGGCCGTTTTCACGCTGGCCCCCATTTTCCTCATGGGACCAAAGGGATATCACGAGGCCGCAAGCAGTTGGGTGAGGGGGGTCATCCATGGTGTGTCGGACCCAGATCCTTCTCGAGGGGTCCTGGGAGAAGAAAGGGTCATCAATATTTCCTTACGACCGGCCCTTGCCCGCTATCTCATGCATCTCCCCTACGGTCACCTGGGCCGGCCGGAAACATCGGATGTTCCCGGCAGGGCACACCAACCCCCGAGCCGGTATTATGTGGATTCCCTGAATCTCAAACCGGCCGCCGCGGGGGTGGTGGTAAAAGGCATTATGATCGTGATGGTCCTGGCCATCGCGTGGGGGTTCAGGCGACGTCCTTTTTCCCGGGATGATCCGACCGTCGTCTGGGAGTGCGCCATCCTTTCATTGCTGATCCTACTCATTTCGCCCATCACCTGGAAACAGCACTGCGTGGGCGTTTTACCTGCGCTCTATCTGGTTTGCGGACGAATGGCCATAGACCCGAAGATCCCCCGTTGGATATGGCCCGTAATGGGTCTCTATACGATCTTGGCGGTGTTTATGAACCGCGAATTCCTCGGGAAAGACCTTATGGCATTGCTGGACAGTTACAAGGTCAAAACCGCAGCCATTCTAATTTTGCTCGGACTCATGCTCGCCTGGCGGGCATGGGCTCTGTCGGAAACCTGTAAGGGGGGCTGCGTCAACAAGAATTGGGTGAATGTAGATGGGAATTTCTATGGCCATTACTGACAAGGTCTTACTTGTATGGACGCAGAGGCGAACTTGTAACCAAAATGGAGTTGAAGTGTCTTAAAGCATGAACAGGGTGTCGGAAAATCTAAGATGGGTTCAGTGTTTATGGGATCTCCCTGTTGGGGCGAAGTTCCGCTTTCGTCATGACTTGCTGATTGCGGTTTTCCTTCTGGGGATCCTGGTGACGGCCCCGTGCATCTGGTCGCAGGCAAGCTTCACGGATAAGGATGAATACTGGCTCACCTTCCGCACGCCTCTCGAGATGATAGAACGTGGCGACTGGCTGACCCCATGGCTGAATGGTGAGCCGCGCCTGTCCAAACCACCCCTCCTTTACTGGGCTATCCTTGGGACGTACAAATTGGTGGGAGTTAATCTTACGGCGGCTCGGTTGTGGGGGGTCGTTTTTGGAGCAGGAATGGCCGTATGTTGCATTCTCATCTACAGAGAACTATTCGGCGGCAGCGGGCTCGGCTCGGGGCTGATGGCCCTCTCCTGCATCGGGGTGGCCATCCAGGGCCGCTTGGCCATGCTGGATCTTCATCATCCCATTCATCAGAGTTTCTTCAAAAAGAGAGAACCAAACGTGAAGGCCGCAGAAGGATACTTCTTGTCGAGCACATAGCGTTCGCCCGTGTCCTGAAAGGGTATTCCATCTATCGGTTCCATCCCAGTGAGGCCAATAAGGGAGCGAACTTCCTCCTCGGTGCGTATGGCATTCGGCACGGGCGCTGTCGGACCATAGTCAAAGGTGACGGTCAAAAAGCCATCTTTTTTCACCCGCGAGGCCAGGTGAGCGAGGATCTGGGACTGCATGACTTTGGGCAAATGCTCGATCACACAATAGGAGACCACCCAGTCAAAACATTCGCTTTCAGGAAGCGGTTGACTTGTCAGATCGCGAGTGCCGGCCTTCAGATTCCACTCGTGCTTCTGAGCCATGGCTTGTGCTTCGGCGGTCAATCGTGAGTCAATGTCGTAACTGTGCACTTCCATGCCCATCGAGGCCAAATAGTAAACGGGAAGAGAGGCGCCGCCACCAAAATCTAGCACCCGCCAGCCCTTCTGGTAGGGAACGTAAGCCATACCCCGAGAGTATTCCCAAAGTTTGTTCCATGGAATACTCCAACGAAATTTGCTCACCCCATTGATTGCACAGCGGTCTCCGCTCCACAACAGGCTTTTCATGAAACGGGTCAGTTCCTTGCCCTTGACCGATACTTCGGGCAACTTAAGATCCGATCTGCTAATTGTTTTGTTCAGTGCCATGATCTTTCCATTATGCCTTCTTTTTTAGATGGATGACAAGTAGAAATCCATTTCCGTAATAAATGAAATCATATAAGGAGCTATTCATGTTAAAAGGCATTCTTTTTCTATCATACAAATCCAAGGAACCCAAAGAGGGAGAAAATCTTCGATGCACTTGAATGGCTTGCCGCCATGGACTCCCATGTCCCCAACAAAGGTGAACAGATGGGTCTAAGGGATAGCTCCACCCAGATTTCTTCGATTTTTCACCCTTCCGGCATGATCAAGCCGCCTGGTATTGTCTCGACCTGCATGCTGTCGTTGGATCCAGTCTCCCATTTCACGCCCTCGAGTTGCGCGCCACTATATCCTGCGATTGGATTTTTCTTGACCCGCAAGCCCCCTTCCACTACGCTCTTTCTAAGAAAGGGCGAGCCTCTATCATCTCGCCATTACCATCGCCTCGCCGAGCCGCAATGACATCCACTGATTCACTTTCTAAGACCTTCCCGGACTTCGAACCGGCCTATTTCAAGGTGCCGATGCGCTGGCTGCCCCGTTGGATTCCAGGCGTGACCGGCCGTGATCCTTCCCGGGCAGAGCACGGATTGGCAGTTCTGCATAATCATACGCTCAGAATGGAAACAAACAATAATGAATATGGATGTGCCGAAGAAAATGGCTGCTCTTGTTGAAGGTATTGATCATGTCTGTTACCGTTACCGGCTTCAGGCTTTCGAGCCTTATTTGAATTCCAGGGGGTGGCGTATAGAAGCCTATCCGATACCGCGGGGGGTTATTGCTGCCCTAAGGGTGTTAGGCAGGATCAGAGAGGCAGACGTGGTTTTCCTTCAAAGAAAACCTCCCATCCATCTATATCTGAGGCTGCTCCGGAAAAATGTCAAAAGACTGATATTTGACTTTGACGACGCCGTGTTCAGGAGGGATTCGTTTGCGAAAAGACCCCTGGGTCGAGAACAAAGACGTTTTGAGGACATTGTTGGCGGCTCGGATGCCGTGATTGCAGGCAATGACTTCCTGGCACAGTGCGCCCGGCATTTCTCGGAACCGGATCATGTTGTGACGATCCCGACCTGTATCGAGACCAAGGCCTATGAAGGGGAGCTGGTCTCCGAAGGCCGAACTTCACCGTCTGACGCCATGGTACTGGCCTGGATCGGTTCTTCAAGCACCCTGCCTCTGCTGGAGAATCAAGCCGACACCCTCAACCGGATCGGCCAGGAGTTCTCTCCAATACGCCTGAAAATCATCTGTGATACCTTCCCAAGATTCCGGCATCTACCCGTTCAGCCGGTTCCCTGGTCGGCCGCGACGGAAATCCGTGAGCTTATGTCTTCCCACGTGGGTATTAGCTGGCTTCCGGAAGATGACTGGGGAAAGGGCAAGTGCGGTCTCAAGGTCTTGCAGTATATGGCCGCGGGTTTGCCCGTGGTGGCCAATCCATTCGGCGTCCACCTGCAAATGATTGAACACGGCAAAAGCGGCTTTCTATCGAATACTCCGGAAGACTGGATTCGCGCCGTCAGGACACTGCGTGATGATCCGGCCCTGGCAAAACGAATGGGTGCGCGTGGAAGGCAGATCGTCCGTGCACGATACAGCGTATCCCGTTGGGCGCCCAGATTGCATAACATATTGACTGGTTGACGGAATAGTGATGCTGGCAATTGTCTGTGATCGATGGCACATGGAAGGGGGTGGGTCTGAACGGTACCTTTCAGACCTGGTTTCACACACAACCCTGGCGGGGGTGGAAACCTGTGTTTATGCATCCCAGATCCGTGGACAACAGCCCTCAGAACAGATTCGCAAAATCTCTCACATTCGTTGGCGCGGTGTTCTAAGCGACCGGCGATACTGTAAAAAAGCAGGGATAGAAGTCGCCGCCATGGCAGAACCGATTGTCCTGGCCCTTCGACCCTTTTCAAGGGCAACCCATTATCAGCTCCATGCCGGCCTGTATGCCGCTGCGTTTGAGGCCGAAAGGGAGTCGTTGTCCTCTCCTATCCGCAGGCTTTTCTACCCCGCGGCGAACCGCCTGAATCTTAAACGGCAAAGGCTCCTGCGGCTGCAGGAGAAGTTGCTGACAGGCCCCGAAAGGCCATTAATCATGGTTTTCTCTCATTTTGCGGCTCTTGAATTGCAGCGTGGCTACCACATCCCTTTAGAAGAGATCACTATTCTCCCTCATGGTGTTAATCTGGCTCGGTTTCGTCCCGGCTCAACAAAACGACATGGGACAAGAAGAACCGGGTCCAATGGAGGAAGAGAACCCACCCTTCTCTTTGTCGCCCACAACTTCTTTCTGAAAGGCCTGCATTGTCTTCTGGAGGCCCTCTGCCGCATTCGAGAATCCGGGGTTGAGATTCCATTGCGGGTGGTCGGTTCGGGTCCGAAAGCCCATTTTCGGAAGCTGGCCAGGAGGCATGGAATCGCTTCCCAGGTTGCATTTCTTGGCTCTATATCTCAGGATGATCTTGTCCATCTTTACCGGAAAAGCGCCGCCCTTGTTCATCCGACCTTTTATGATCCTTGTTCGCTCGTTACCCTGGAGGCCCTGGCATCGGGCTGCCCCGTAGTAACAACCCGGAGAAATGGCGCCGCCGAGCTTTTTGAATCTGGCAGGGAGGGATTCATTCTGAACGATCCAAGGGATACGGATGCACTGGCCGACGTGTTGCTGACGCTCCGGGACCCCCGTATCGTGGAAGAAATGAGCCAGGCTGCATCGGATCTGGCGCCGAGACTGGATATTGAAAGGCACATGATCGAAGTGATCAAATGGCTTGGCATTTCACAACGGCATACGGCCGCAGGAACCTGATCTTAGAGACTCATAAAAATCTGGGCGATTCATCATCTGCATCGGTTCTGGGCTGGAAATGCGAGGTTTGACCTGACCATTCCCGGGTCAGGACACTGCGTAGGCATACAGTCTTTGGAAAAGGCCGTCTTCCTTGAGCAGATTTCGACGGGTATCGTTCTGGACGATGCGGCCGTTGTCAAGGACGATAATCCGATCCACATTTCTGATGGTGGACATCCGGTGGGCAACGATGATGGTGGTTCGGCCTTGCCAGAGAGTCCGCAGGGAATCGCTGATCAAATGCTCTGATTCCGGATCAAGCGCAGAGGTTGGTTCGTCCAGAATCAGGAGCTTCGGGTTCAGCAGGAAGGCCCTTGCAATGGCGATCCTCTGGCGTTGTCCCACAGACAGCCTTCCGCCGTACTGACCGATTGGGGTATCATATCCATTGGGAAGCTTCCTGGCAAATTGATCCACGTAGGCGGCCCTGGCCGCAGACCGGATTTCGTCTTTGGTGGCGTTCACCCTTCCAAAGGAAAGGTTCTCCCTCAAAGTGGCGTCAAACAGAACGGGCTCCTGGGGTACAAGTCCGACCTGTCTTCGCAGACTGTCAATCCGATGCTGGTGAATATCGCGTCCGTCCACCAGAATGGTCCCAGACATGGGATCCAGGAAGCGCAGCAGCAGGTTGACAAGGGTTGTCTTCCCGGCGCCGCTGGGTCCGACAATAGCTATGGTTTCCCCCGGCATAATCTCGAAACTGATGTCCTCCATACGAAATCCCTTCCGGCTGTAAGAGAAAAAAACGTCCTTAAACACGATATGGCCTTTGATTGTCGGAAGTGGCGGCAGTTGTTCCGCATGGATGGGTTCTTTGGGCAGATGAAGGATGTCGTCAAAACGATCCATCGCCGCAAAAACCTTGCTTATCAATCCAAAAGAAGCCGAAACCCTTGATATAGGCGTAAATATCAGAAGCAGGCATGTGATGAAAGCAGTCAGATCTGCAATGGGCAAAAAACCTCGAAAGACCATCCACGAGCAGACAAGGATCAAGATGCCGATGGTGATAAAGGTCTGGCACGAAACAATGGCAGGGTTAATGGCCCTGAGTCGGTCTTGCTGGTTATGGGCCTGCAAGGTCTCTTCATTTAGTCGAAAAAACCTCTCTCCTATGAATTCTTCTTGGCCATAACATTTTATCTCCCTTAATCCTCGGATCGATTCCTCTACCATGTTGTTGACCAATCCCAGCATTTCCTGGGCAAGTCGCGACGTTGATCTGATCCTGCGGACGAAATAGGTTATGGCCCATGCCATCGGAGAAATCAGTAGAATTGTAATCACGGTGAGTATGAAGGAATACCAAAGCATCAAGATAACCAGGCCCAGAACCATCATGGCATTGGGAATCAGGTTGAATATGCCCTCTCGAATTCCATCTCCAAACACCCGGACATCATTGGAGATCCTGGAAATGAGATCACCTGTTTGGTGTTCCGGCATGATGCTTAAAGGCACGTAAATGATATTCTGAAACAGCCGCGTTCGAACGGCTGCTTCCATGGCATTGCCCAGGTAGAGTTTTCTCGATTCTCTTTCAAATTCAAAGAAAAGGATGCATAGAAAAAGGAGAAATCCCCACATGAGATGTTTAAACAACAAGAGAAAATCCTTTTTGAGGATGATCTCGTTAATAAGGATCTTTGCCCAGAGCGGCACAAGCATAATGATTGCGGAGGATAATCCCATAAAGAGCAGAACCAGAAGGAATTCGCGACGATTCGGACGCAACATGTCCCGGAGGGTTTTCAGATGCTTTGATTTCAGGCTGAAAATGGACATCGAATTGGATTACACCTCCACCAGGGCAGATGCGACCTGCCCCCCCATACCGCAGGAAACCGACAAGAAGCGATTTCTGTCGCAGGGGAGATGGGTGTCTGAAATCTGCAAATGTGAAAATCGTTCTTCGGCAGCCCTGAAGTTCAGCGTTGCCGGGGCCATCCCCTTGCGCATGCCTTGAACCCCCAGGACTATCTCGGCGATATCGCTGGCCGCTCCCATGTGGCCGGTATAGGGTTTCATGGCGACGATGGGGGTCTGTGATGCACGGTTTCCCAAAAGCATTTCTATGGATTCGAGTTCGGAGCGGTCCCCCATTCGTGTGGCATTTCCGTGAGGGGAGATGAATCCAAGATCGGACGCATCCACAGCAGCGCTTTTCAGCGCCAAGGCCATGCAGCGCAGACTGACACTTCTGGAAACCCTTAGGCTGTGCGCACTGTCAAATTCAATGCAGTTCCCCATTCCTGAGATCCGGGCATCGATGAAGGCCCCCCGCTCCCTGGCCGACCCTTCGGGTTCCAGCAGCAGGGCAGCCCCCCCCTCGCCGGGTATGAATCCGTTCCTTCGCCGATCCAGGGGCCTGAAGGATTCAGCACCTTCCCGACAACGGGAAAGTAGGCCGAGACCCTCAAGCTCGTAGAGGGGAATCTCTGTGATCCAGTTGCCGCATCCCACTACCAGGGCCATATCGGCCTGTCCTTGTCGGATCATTCGAGATGCGGCCTCCAGGGCATGCAGGCCGCATGGAGACAGGCTGGCCAGGGAGAGGTTGGGCCCCTTGAACTGAAAGAAGGCCGACAGAAAACTGAAAAGGTTGTTGTGCAGCGATTCCAGCAGATAGAAGGGATTCACCTGGGTAAGACAGGCTTCATTCAACCGTCTGCTGTTCACCTGCCCGAATTCTTTGTTTGTCCCTTGTATAACCGCGGGGAACAGGAACTCGTACCCTGTTTTGGTATGATCGCCTGAGCCGAGAACTAGTGCCCTCCGATCCGGCGGGACCCTGGATAACTCGACATGGGAAGACGTAACGGCTTCATGGGCCGCCAAGAACCCGAGAAGGGAACCGCGATTTAAGAACTTTGTCTGACTCTGCATTTTCCGGGTTACCCCTTCCGGCATGCTGCAGTCTGCCGCTTTTCCAATATAGTCAAATGATTGGGGCTGACCCTCCCTGGGGTAACGACCGATTCCGGTTTTTTTTTGTTCCAGATTGCGCCAGTTTTCAGAGACATTCCTGCCCAAAGAAGTAACCAGGCCCAGTCCCGTTATGACGATGTTTGGGTTATCCATTTGGATCAAACCCACGGTCTCTCGTCAGGATCTGAAAAAGATGCTGCGCCCTGACAGGATCATGAAGGGTGGCCAGGGATTGGACAGCCCCTTCAAACTCCACATCAATCATCTTTTTCCCTTTGCCGGTCCCGATCCCCCTGTACATTCTGACGTTCGAATCGGTTGAAGGCAAACATATCACTTCCAGGTTTACCTGATCACCGGGCCGCGCAAAGCCGTAGTAACGGCATCGCCCGACCCTGCGAAGGAGTATCCATCTGTTGAATAGGGTGGATTGGGCCTCGAGCCAGCCTGCCAACTGGACCAGGGCCTCCAAAAGCAATGCGCCGGGCATGACCGGGTTGTCCGGAAAGTGAAACGACAGGAAGTCCTCGCTCATGGCGACATTCTTGATGCCCCGGATCAGGGCGTGGCTTTGCACCTCGGTGATGCGGTCAACGAAAAGATATCGCATATCCAACCCTTGTACGCCTCATGGACCCAGCAGTATGACGGTTGCCACGCTGTATTGCGAGGCATGAGAAATCGAAACCGTTTGCTGATCCACTTTTCGCCTGTGGCAGACTTTTGCCGTCCACCCGTACACTTCCAGATGAGGTCTTCCCGAAGCATTCAGGGCCACTTCAATCTCTTGAAACGCGTAATCGATGCCGGCAGGCAAAAACCCTTTGCCCAGGGCCTTGGCGCATGCCTCCTTGGCGGCAAATCGGCCTGCGAAACGGCCATAGGGATCCCTGAAAGACCAGCAGTAATCCCGTTCCCTGTCGGTGAAGATGTCCATCGCAAAAGAGGGATTTCTTTCCATAATCCTTTTTATCTTGTATATATCCACAATATCCACACCCTGGTAGAGTCGCATCAGGAAATACTCATCCCCCCGTCCACGGCAATGGCCTGGCCTGTGATATAATCGGATTTGTCAGAGGCCAGAAAAACCACCAGGTCCGCAACATCCGAAGCCTCGCCGAATCTCGATGCCGGGATTCTCTTAAGGATTTCCGTTCCGGCCCGTTTCCTTGCCCGATCGCTCATCTGTGTCTGGATGAGGCCCGGCAACACAGCATTGACCTGTATGTTCTTTCCGGCCAGTTCCACGGCACATGCGCGGGTAAACGCGATCAGACCGCCTTTGGCCGCTGCATAGTTGGTTTGTCCCCTGCCGCCTCTGATGCCGCTGGTGGAGGCGATGTTGATAATCTTGCCCCGGTGATGGGGCAGCATCAATTCGACCGCCCCCTGAGTTGTCAGAAAAGCCCCTTTGAGGTTTACGTCTTGCACCCGGTCCCATTCTGTTGCCTTCATGGTCAACAAGAGCCTGTCCATGATGATGCCAGCATTGTTGACAAGGATATTCAGCCGACCAAATTTCTGCCGAATGAAATTAAAAAGACCCTGAAGTTCAATGGGATGGGTGATATCTGCCTGGAACACCTCCGCCCGAAATCCGTTGTTGCAGATGTCTCTTTTCAGGTGCTCGGCTTCATTTTCGGATCGCTGGAAATTGATAATGACCGTCGCCCCCGCCCGTGCGAGCTTCAGACAGCATTCCCGGCCGATGCCTCGGGAACCTCCGGTCACCAGGGCAATCCTGTCTGTGAGATTCAGATTCATGGCGGTTCTCTTGTGAACGCTTCTTCAAACATATTTTCTGAGGGCAATGGTTGCATTCTGTCCCCCAAATCCGAAGGAGTTGGAAAGCGCAGCCTGAACAACCCTTTCACGTTTGACATTGGGTACATAGTCCAGATCGCATTTCGGGTCCGGATTGCAAAGGTTGAGTGTCGGGTGAATTTCGTTGTTCTGGACGGTCAGCACAGTGTATATGCATTCAGGCCCCCCCGAGGCCGCCATCAGATGCCCGATCATGGATTTGCTTGAACTGACGCACAGGCCTGCCGCTCTGGCCACGAAAACCCTCTTAATGGCCAAGGTTTCAGATATGTCGTTTTGTCGGGTCCCCGTGCCGTGCGCATTGATATAGTCTATGTCCCCAATGCCGAGACCCGCCTCGTCGAGGGCGTGCTGCATGGCCCGGGCCGCGCCAAGCCCCTGGGGGTCCGGAGCAGTGGCCCTGAAGGCATCCAGGGTTGAACCGTATCCGACCATCTCGGCGTAGATGCGGGCGCCCCTTTCCAGCGCATGGGAAAGGGCCTCCAGTACCAGAAACCCCGCCCCCTCGCCGACCACCAGACCGTTTCGTTTTCGATCAAAGGGGCGACAGATGGTTTCTGTTTGCTTGGAAGAGACGGAAGCCGCAGTGAGGAGCACAAAGAACATGAGGCCGACCGGGTCGATCATGGAATCGGTCCCCCCCGCAACCACGACCTCCGCATCTCCCCGCCGTATGGCCCGAAAGGCCAGGCCGATGGCCTGAGTAGCCGATGCGCACGCGGACATTACGACACCGATGCGACCCTGAAGCCCAAATTCCCCTGAAACCGAGGCCGCCGTTCCAAGACGCTGCATGTCGGTTAAGGCTCCATGGCTGCCACGGCCATGTTCTCTCCCAAAACGCACCAGGTCCAAACGGCCTTGGCCGTTCGTATACCTGGCAATTTCCGGCAGGGAGATGGTGGGGATCCCTTCAGCCGAAAACAGGCCCCATCGGTTTCGATTCCCTCTATAGTCGAGCAGACCCGCATCGTTGAGTGCGGACATGACGGCCCAATGGGCAAAGAGCGTTTTCTTTGCACCGCAAATCCGGGGCTCATGGGCGAACGCCGTTTCCATCCTTTTCAGGTCAACCGGGTCTATCTGGCCCGCGGCCCGAATGGGGGACGCCCCGCTCTGAGGCAGGGTCAAGGGCTTGATTCCTGAAACACCGTCCAGCAGTTTCCGCCAGTTTTCCTCCACTTCAATCCCAAGGGCCGTTGCCAACCCGAGGCCTGTCACAACGACTCTCTCACCCATGGGTTTTCCATGAAGACCCCGGGGACCCTGAGGGCCTGACCATCAGGTTAAACTGGTTTCGCAACGACATGGTATCGGGGACGGCAAAATGTCTGTAAATCATCCGGTCCGCCCGTGCAATGATCTCTCCATCAACACGGATCTCCGCCTGTCCCAGGGAATCGGTCCCGGTCGTTGAGACCATATGGGCATACACACACGCCTCAAAGCCTGGGACCATGTTCGGCATCACCTCAATATCATCCATAAGGCTGATGATGGGAAGACACTTGAAATCATGGGAATATATGATGAGCCACCCGAGAAACTGCGACATGGTTTCAATGAAGATGGCGCCAGGAACAAGGGGGAGATCTCCAAAATGCCCGTTCAGAAATTCCTCGGAAAGGGAAAAGGCCTTGGTTCCTTTAATGAATTCACCCTTGCGAATCTGGATAATCCGGTCGCAGAATAAGAAGCGCACACCAACAACCCCTCTTGCTTGTAATAGACCCCCTCGACGCTAACCTGATTGCCGCATGCCTGATTCCTTCAATTCTCCGTGAACAGAAAAAAACAGGTGTTCGTTTACCGGCAGGCGCTCATGAGCAGTGACGCACATTGTCCTTGATGACTTCGGGTATTAATCAGGACGTGCTGGGGTGATTTCTGTATGGCCTTGCCGCAAACCAGGTTCACATGACCAAGATCTTCCGACCGACCCACAGGCCGCGCTGCGGGAATAACGCCGGTTTGCATCATGTGGATACTCAGGATCGCATCCACCACTGGCGAAGCTGCGAGGAGATTCCCCAGAGCCCCTTTTGATGCGTATGCATCGATTGCTTTGCCCGCATCTGAAAAAAGCCTGCAAATCGCATCGCTTTCGTTTCTGTCTCCAGCGGTGCCGTCTCCATGGGCGATAACCAGATCGACACGGGCAGGGTCAATCCCTGCATCGGCCATGGCCTCCTCCATGGCCCTTTGAACGGCTTCGGGGGTGGACCAGGGCCTTTCTCCTTGCCGTTCAAACCCCGATCCGAAGCCCGCCACCTCGGCCAGAAACGGCGCACCCCGTTTCTCGGCACCAAAACAGGATTCCAGAAGCATTACCCCACACCCTTCTCCCAGGATAGCCCCCTTTCCTTCGGCACTGGAAGAAGAACAGCCTTTGCGCATCAGCGGTGGCTCTTCGGTCAACCAATCTACGGAATGGTTGTGGGCAAGACTCAATGGAGATATCCTATCACTGACGCCCCCCGCCAGAACAACAGCCGCTTTTCCTTCCCTAATGGCACGCACGCCTTCCGCAACGGCCCAGGCGCCGGCGTCCCCATGGGGTGCAAACACTGCGTTTTCACCTTTGATGCCCAGATGGATCGCCAGCTGGCACACCGCCATGTTATTTGATATGGAGAGGGGCCAGAGCGGGTAAATCTCCTGGTATCCACTGCCGAAAAACGCATCATCGTTGAATGATCCGTCACAGTTCAGGCAAACACGAATCGCCGGAAGAAGCTCTTCGAATTCATAATCCATATAACCCATCCCTACAAAGAGGCCAATCGAACCTCCGTCAATGGCGGATGGGTCCAGATCGCTGCTCACGAATGCATCCCGTGCGGCCTTCATGAGCATGAGGCCCTGAAGTCGCATCATGCGGGCGTCCCTGGGGTGGATTCCCAATTCACGGGGATCAATGGCCTTTGCTTGTGCGCCCATTCGACACGCAAAGCCTTCCGTGTCAAAGCGTGAGACAGGACCGATGCCCGAGCACCCCGCTGACAGCGCCCTATAGGTTTCAGCGGCTGTAACCCCCAGGGAGGTTACCATACCTACGCCTGTAACAGCGACCTTTTCCACAAAAGGCTCCCTTCCGAGTCGGGCCAATTCACACGATCAACCCGATCCAAAAAAAAGAAAATCAGGGGATCTTTCCAATACAGAGGCACCCGTTCTGCCCCCCGAAGCCAAAGGAATTGGAGATAGCCACGGAATGCTCCCTGTGTACGGCCTGGTTGGGCACAAACCAGAGATCGCACCTGGGGTCGGGATGCATCTGGTTGATAGTCGGCAGTATCAGGGAACTATGCATCCCCATGAGCGTCAGGATCGATTCAATGGGGCCGGCCGCGGCAATGCAATGCCCCAGCATGGATTTGTTCGCGCTGACGGGAACCTCCCTTGCCCTTGGGCCAAATACCGTCTTGATGGCTATGGTTTCACTGATATCGTTTTTCAGGGTGGATGTTCCGTGCGCGTTGATGTATTGAATATCCTCTGGAGTTAGACCTGCATCGGCAACGGCCTTGCGCATGGCCAGTACGGCGCCTTCGCCTTGGGGATCAGAATCCGTAATGCGATAGGCGTCCGATGAACTCCCGTATCCAAGGATTTCTCCCAAAATGGGGGCGCCTCGCTGGCGGGCATGATCAAAATCTTCAAGGATCAGGGCCGCGGCCCCTTCCGACAGGACAAACCCGTTTCGTTTACGGTCAAAGGGACGCGATGCGGTCTGCGGCGTTTCATACCGCGTGGCCACAGCGCCCAACAGTATAAATCCCAGAAGCCCAATAAGATTGAGGGTTGACTCGCAACCCCCTGCCATCATGACGTCGCAATGACCTTCCTGAATTGTCCGGTATGCCTCGCCGACGGCCTGTGTGCCAGCCGCGCACGCCGAGGTGCTGGAAATATTCGGGCCCCTGCAGTCGAAAAGCCTGGCAATGATGGCGGGTGCCATATCCGGTTTTCTGCGATAGAAACGAAGAAGATTATAGCCGCCTTCCCTTGCCAGGCCTTTCAGATTCCAATGACCCTTTCCGTCGTAAAATCGGTGGAGCCATACAACCTCTTCGAGGGAAGGGTCTTCGCCATAGGAGCCAAGGTAAACGCCGATTCGTTCACGTTCAGAAACCTTGTGTAGCCCGGCGTGAAGAGCTGCTTCTCCAGCAGCAATGCTCATCAGCCGGATGCCCCTGGAGGCAAATTTTAAAAGCCTTCTGTGGTTATCAAATCCATTTTCCCGGATCCAGTCATCACTGACCTGCCCCGCAATCCGGCAGGGAAGGCCCGTTGGATCAAAGGCCGTGATATGGTCAATGCCGGAGTTTCCTCGGCAGCAGCATTCAAAGGTTTCAGCGGCATTTCCGCCCAGGGGGGTGATCATGCCATAGCCGGTGATCACCACCCTTCTTTTGAAGGCCGCTTTCCCATGTTCAAGCAATATCAGAAGAGGCGCTCCTTTTCCTGGACCCGCTTTAACCAGTCAATGACCAGGTCGTCTCCGGTCTTATAAGCCGCAGCCGCCCCGCAGGACCCACAGGCTATGTGGGTCCCGTCATCGGTTCTCCACGATGCATGCCCACACGTGGGACAGGTTTCTGGCAGACTGTCAAGAATGTCCAAAACGCTTTTGACCAGCGAATCCACCGTAATCAGATGGACGACCTCATCCATGTCCATACCGGGCTTCAAAAAAGCCGGGTCGCCGTTGAACCTCAGTCTCAACATCTTTACGGCCGGGGCGGTCAAACATCCGTTCTCATCGATGGCCTTTCCCTCTCCGAACATCTCCTCGGCGTGCTCCAGGACAAAATGACGGGCCATCCTAAAACCAAATGCCTGTTCCAGATGGTAGCTGATATCCAGAAAGTCCAGGGATTCCGCATCCAGATCACGGGTTAATACGCTTTCCGCTTCAATAGACGCCTCATCAGCGCCGAGGGCGCTTGAAATGGCGTTTTTCACTTCACCAAATACTCTGTCCCATCCAATGATTTCCTGACTCACAAAACACCTCCAACAGAAAACAGCCGCTTATGGGCCGACGCGCCTGAAGAGGCTGTTGCTCATACCTCTATCCACCACCACTGTCTGACCGACGATGCCCCTGCTTTCGTGCCCACACAGAAACATCACGACATCCGCTACTTCTTCCGGACTCACAAACAACCCTTCAGGGAGACAATCAAGACCATCCCAGTACATCCTCATGGTTTTGAAAGAATCGGTCTTGACAATCCCCCCGCAAACCCCATTCACCGAAATACCCTTTTCCCTCAGGCTCTGCGAACAATCGCGAACCACGGACTCCATGGCCGCTTTCATGCTTCCAAGAGGATATGATGGATTATGAAATCGACTGCCCAGGCTGGAAATAAAGACAATCTTCCCTTTGGTTTTCTCCAACAGGGGAATGGATTCCTGAATGCAGAAGATATGCCCCAGATAATTGGTATTCACCAGATCTCGCAGCTCTCGCTCAAACAGTCTTTCAATCGGCTTAAACGGCGCTCTGGCAGCGTTTAGGATCAAAAAATCAAGACGTCCAAAATGGGCTTCAGTGTCGGTTATTGCCTTATGTACCGATTTCTTTTGCGAGATATCACAGTTGATCAATAGGGCCCGGCCGCCCCCCTCACTGATTTCCTCAAAGAACTTCTTTCCCCTGGCCTCTGAGGAACCGCCCTCTTTTCTGTGCGTAATGACGACATCGGCGCCACAGGCAGAGAACGTTCGTGCAATGACGCTTCCGATTCCTCGTGCGCTTCCAGTGATCAAAGCCACCTTGTTCTTAAAAGGAAGTTCTCCCATATTTCCGCGATCGATTCTGATCCCTTGTTGGACGGGCTGAATCTTATCGAGATGCCGAAATTCTTCACTCCCACCATACCGGTCCGGCTTTGGATAGCTTCAAAAAATAGTGGTGAGAAAAAAGATGATCAGATGAAGCCGTCCCCTACCTCTTGGCACTCAGACAGACAAGGGTTTTCACTTCCGTGAAAGCCTTGCGACAGATCCCTGTTTAGGGGTTTGCGCCTCCGTCCGGAACAGATTCCCCTGGTCGAGTTTTCTAAAAAATCAGCCAATTTTTGAACATGTTCATTGGCGTTTTCGTGAAGGCGCGCCTTGATTTCCCAGAGGGGCAGATGGCTCCAAAAAATCGTTCGGAATGCCTTTTTGATGGCCTTGCGATCCTCCGGAGAAAAACCCGCCCTGCGGAGACCTACAGCGTTGATGCTGAGGACCCTCCCCGCCTCGGCCCCCACAACCAGGGCGTAGTGGAGGCAGTCCTGAATGACGCGGGAACCGCCGCCGATCATGACATAATCTCCGATATTGCAGAACTGGTGAACGACCACATTGCCGGAGATGAAACTCTTTTCACCCACCGTGACGTGTCCTGCGAGAAGGACGCCGTTACAGATCACAATTCCGTTTTTCAGGATGCAGTCGTGGGCGATATGTCCCGTGGCCATGATAAAATTGTTATTGCCAATAATCGTCTCCCTGCCTTCATACATGGACCGATGAACCGTGCACTGCTCCCGAAAAATATTGCCGTGGCCGATGGAAACACCGCTGTGCGTTTTGGGATCAAAGTCCAGTTTTTGGGGCGTCCCTCCCAGAACAGCGCCATGCAACACCTGGTTGTGATTGCCCATTTTGACGCTGGGATAGATTCTGACACATGAGTCAATGGCACAGTTTTCTCCAATTTCCACGCCGTCTTCGATGGTAGTATATGGACCAACTGACGTGTTTCCGCCTATTTTGACATCCTCGCCGATTATGGCGGTGGCATGGATCTTTCGCATGAGAAGATAATTGTGTTTACCCTGATAAAGGTTTGAAATAGCCGAAGGTGACCTTCCCGGAGTTTAATGTCTGCCTTCCAGTTTAGTCAAACGTTTTTCCAGTTCGCGCACCCGGCGGCGTATTTCCGGAAGGTCGGGAAGGAGATGGTAAGCCCTCAGCGCCTTGATGACAGGGATCGCAGGATATCCGGCCCATCGCCCGGGACCGATATCGCGAATCACCCCTGATTGAGCGCCAACCATGGTTCCCGGTTTGAGTTCCACGTGGTCGCTGATGCCCACCTGTCCCGCCAGCACACAATGAGCGCCCATACGAACGCTTCCGGATATCCCGGCCTGGGCAACAATAATGCAATGCTGACCGATCTCGGAATTATGACCGATCTGGACCTGGTTGTCTATCTTGACGCCTGAAAGGATGCGCGTGGCCCCCAGGGTTGCGCGATCAATGGTGCAATTGGCGCCGATCTCAACATCATCTCCGATCTCCACAATCCCTACCTGAGGTATTTTTTCCAGTTCCCCCGAGTCAAGAGTCAGATACCCAAAACCATCGGAGCCGATTACCGTACCCCCGTGTATGCGGACCCGTTTTCCAATAATAGTCCCCGGATAGATGGTTACGTTCGGAAAGATCTCGGCCTGCTCGCCGATGCAGCTCCCTTGACCGATGCAGACGTTGGCGTTTATCTTACAGTCATTGCCGATCACCACGTCGTCTTCAATCACCGCACCGGGGCCAATGGAAACCCCTGTACCCAGATCGGCCTTTGAAGAAACTACTGCGCGATCATGGATAAGGGGCCTTTTGTCCGGTTCCGGGTAAAAGAGATGAAGGAGCCGGATGAGGGCCTGTCTGGGTCGGACGACCTGGATGATATTTCCGGCCGTTCTGTCGGTTTCCATGGGCAGAACAAAGGCCGATGCCCGGCTTTCGTGGATTCGGGCTGCCGTCTTGGCATCAAAGACAACGGCGATGTCTCCCGGCGCCGCCTCCTCCATCGTCATAATCCTGTTGACCAACAGCGCCGGGTCGCCGGAGAGGTGGCCCTCCAAGTATCCTGCTATGTCTGACAGAGTGAAGCTTTTCATTGTCCTCGACACGTATGCCTTTCTATGGCCCTTTCCAGAATAAGGTGAGCCGCTCTTTCGACGCCACCCTTTTCCCCAAGCTCTGAACACACCGAAGCCAGGTCTTTTTTCATCCGGGCCTGCCTCCCCGAGTCCTGAAGAATGGCCCAGGCCTCATTCGCAACATCTGTTGGGACGACCTCGGATTGAATAAACTCCGGAACGATTCTTCTGCCGGCCAGGAGATTCGGAAGCCCCACGGTCTTGGATTCGATCAGACCTGTCATTTCCAGTAGATTTACGGTGATCCAGGTCAAAAGAGACATCTGATAGAGAATGATCATGGGCAATCCCATTAGGGCAGCTTCGAGCGTGACGGTTCCTGAACACAGGATGACCAGATCGCACGCGCGCATGGCAGTTCGGCTGTCATTGCTCAGATGTATCCATCGGCTCAGCCCTGCCTTGCGAATCTGGCGTTGGATACCGGTCTCAAAGCACTTATCGGCTATGGGCAAAACGAATTCCGCATGGGGGTCCCTGGAAAGGATTCGACGGGCCACTTCCAGCAGGACCGGGGTCAGCCTGTCCAATTCATGGCGGCGACTGCCCGGAAGGAGTCCCACGACGCATTTTCCATTTCCAAGGCCCAGTGTTTTTCTGGCCTCCTCTCTCTGCCTTGGGTAAACGCTTTCTATCCGGTCCCTCAAATAATGCCCGACAAAGGCCGTTTGACCACCTGCTTCACGGTAAGTCAGATCCTCCTTCAAGAACGACGTCAGAATCCAGTCGTAGCTTCTGGCAATGAAGGCAGCGATGCCTTTCCAGAGCCATATCTGCGGCGGAAAATAGGATACGGTCAGGACCTTCCTTGCCCTGAGCCACCGGCTCAAGACCAGATTGAAGACATCATTACCAATCAGGACCGCCACATCCGGCTTGAACCTCGACACATATGAACGGATGGATTTGAAGCTTCTGAGAACGTCAGGGAGAATAACCATCGGCTCGCTGATGCCGACGGAGCCCATACGATTGGTTTTGTAAAGGACGGCTACACCTGCCTCTTCCATTCGCCTTCCGCCCACGCCCCAGAGAGAAATATTTGGATAGGCATCTCGAAGCGCTTCCGCCAGACCGGCCCCTATCAGGTCACCGGAAACCTCGCCCGTGCTGAGAAAGATCTTGATGTTTCGGTCTGTTTTAGACAGCAAAGGATATTCCTTTTGTTATCCCTCATGGACGTTACAAGCCTGCGTCCGGCCACTTGGGGCAGCGCGGCATTTCGCATCATTGACGGGCGGTATCCTTCAGATTCTGAAATGATACCAAAAGGTTGGATAGGGCACCCGCTCCATCTGATGGGGATTATGGACGCCGCACGCTCGTTTGTCAAGATGGCAGCCAACGTCAAACAAAGGTTTCAGTCACCGAAGTGTTTGCCTGGAGAAAAAACGCGACGGAGTATTTTCTTATTGCATGAAAGGTCCCAGGGCCTCTATGATTTTCTTTGCGGCTCCAGGCGGTCCCGAAAGCCTTTTTAAATCATTGGAAATACGGCTACGCCATCTTTCGTTTTGCGCCATCTCGACAACCAATTGGACAATCTGCGAGGGCCTTATCCATCCCCGCAGCTCGGGAACAATCTCCCGCCCTGCTCTCAGATTGGGATGAGAGAAAAAGGTGAAACGATTTAGGACCGTTAGAAGCACCTTTTGTTTGATGCACTTGCCCAGGATCCCCAGGATTGCATCCACACTTGCGGGCACACCCGGAGACGGATTTGATCCGAGGCGGTAATAGGGCGCCAGAACGATCATCGGAACACCCATGAGCATCGCTTCAGCCGTAGCGGTCCCCGGCAGCATGACCACCATGTCGGACCGGGCAAGGACCTCTCGCGACGACAGGACAGGAATATTGGGCTTCTGGATGCCCTCAGGATTTGATGGCGTGTGTTTATTAGGCCGTGAGGTGTTGCGGCAGTTTAAAAGGCTGTCTCTTCTCCCTGATGCGAGATACATGAACTCATCCAGGGGGATCCAGTCTGACTTAGCGAAAAGAAATTCGACATCAGGAACCTTCCTGGCGATCCTCTTGCACAAAACGAGGAAAACGGGACCCATATATTGAATCTGATAGGGCCGACTCCCTGGAAACAATCCGATGGTCACCTTCCTTCCCTTTGGATCCTTTACATGCTGATTGGTCCGGTGAGACCGTCCAGCCACTGCATCCACAAAAAGATCTCCAACGACTTTGTAACGGCCGCAGGGACCTTCAGTGGCTTGACCGGACCCGGTAACGCCATTTTCCGAAAGAAGTATTTTTCGAAAACCAAGGTTACGCCAGGAGACACCATGTTCAGAATATAGAATGGATGGGCACCTCAGACGCATGGCCAGAAATCTGCTGAGAAGGGCGTCGCCGCCCAAATCGAGCAGTGCCTTCGGGGGGTCTGATTCTCTCAAACGCGACAATGCCTGACCGTTCAATAAGGCCCCCACATTGCTTCGGAGCGTCAATACGGAATCCAAGCCGGGGAGCAGGGATCGAACCCTTTGTTCGGAGCCGGTGGAGAATGCCGTTTTCCACAGCAACAGCGACACGCGCCACGGCCTTTTCTGCCTTCGGATCTCTTCAACAAGAGGGCGAACCCAACCCGTTAATTCGCCGGGACCGCTGGCCGTCAATACAAGATTCGGCTGGGCGGTTTTCGTTAAGCTTTTTACTTTGTTATCGCGCATTCTCATCAATTTCGGTCTCCGGCAGAGCTGTGGCTGCATCCTGTTCTGCGACGCTTCTATCGATTTCCCAGCGTGGGGTCAAAAGAGAAAGCCACTGCTCCGGGTATTTTCTGACCATAGCTTCGTATTTTTGGTTGATGAACGTCATTATCCTAACGCAGTCTGCCTTACGGTCGCCACTTCCAGAAAAACGATGGGGGCCGTCAAATTTCAGCAAATAGGTCCCATCGGGTTGCCTAATGGAAAAGGCAAACACAATGGGTGATTCATACCATAAGTGAAGCTTGGCAGGCCCGTCGGCTGTTTGGCCGGGCTTCCCAAAAAAGGGCACGATGAGAGGGCTGGAAATGTCTCTTTGATCCGCCAGGAGGGCCAGTATCCCATTCTGTTTCAGGTGAACGCCGATCCGGTGGTTCAGACCCCTGCCAGGATAAAGACATTTAAAGCCGCCCCTTTCTTCGCGTATCTTGGTCAACCATCGATCCGTATAAGGATTGTGCTGGCGCTTCAACACACTAGCCACATTGTAGCCCAGTCGCGAACCCAGGATGCCAAGATATTCCCAGTTTCCCAAATGGGCTGTCACGATTAGCACGCCCTTTTTTTCAACCAGGGCCTCGACCACAGCCTTGTGGTTTTCAGCCTTCAGAAATACCGACAGGTTTTCTGCATACAGTCGATCCAACTGCAGATACTCAAAGGCGAGGGCGGCGATGTTTTCAAAAAGCCTCTTTACAATACGGTCTTTTTCAGACGGTAACAGGTGCGGGTCCTTGAAAATAATATCCAGATTATGACAGGCCTGTTTCCTGTCTTTCCTGTCGAGTCTAAACAGAATCATTCCCGAAAGAAAACCGAGCCGATTGAAAATGGTTTTCGGCAGTCGAGAAAAAATGGTTGCCAGGGCGATAACCGCTACCGCCTCCAAAATATAAGCGATTGTCCGTGCCAGGGTTGTTTTCCTTTTGTCCACGAGATATCGATTGGCTTCGCTATCCTGATTTGAACTCGGGTTTCGGTTGCCTGCTGTCCCGGTCAGGCCAAAAAAAAATAGGTTCCCTTTCTTCAGTCAGCGTTGAATGATATGTCAGCCTGATTCTTTTTTCAACATCGTGAATCCATCATCATCGATTTTCGTTCGAAGGAACTTGATTTCGTCATAAATCCTCGCCTTCAGGTTCGTAGTGATCACGCGAAACGCGTGATA
>CAYPDL010000002.1:32706-44861 GCA_964409475.1 uncultured Desulfobacteraceae bacterium
CCATCCACCTTATCGGGGAGAAGGACTTCATGGAAAGGGCTATGAGCATACATCACATGCTTGAGCATTATTCAAATACCGATGAAATGCATAGATGATCCAGAAAGGGCCCTGCACCGGGTGCAAAGTTACTTTCCTGACAGGTGTCTCCACATTGCCTCGGCCTGCTTTTTTCCCGTGCTTTCTTCCTGTTCAACGGGGAGTTCCGGGCTGCCGCCCCTGAGACGGGCGATGCGTTCATCGAGCGGCGGATGGGTTGAAAAGAGGTGCATAAGGTTCCCTCCGGAGAGGGGGTTCACAATAAACATATGGGCGGTGGAAGGATTGGCATGCATGGGGAGCCTCCGGGATGCGGCCCCCAGTTTTTCAAGGGCATTGGCCAGGCCTTCGGGATTCCCCGCAAGCTGCGCCCCGGTGGCATCGGCCAGATATTCCCGCGACCGGGAGATGGCCATCTGAATGAGCATGGCCGCAATGGGCGCCAGTATGGACATGATGATGAGACCCACGGCGCCCAGACCGCCTCCCCCTTCATCATCTCTCGATCCGCCCCCGAAGAAGGCCGACCAGCGGGCCATGGAGGCCAGGATCATGATGGCGCCCGCCATGGTGGCCGCAATGGAACCGATCAGGATATCCCTGTTTTTGATATGAGACATCTCGTGGGCAAGGACCCCCGTGGCCTCCTCGTCATTCATGGTCTTGAGAAGCCCCTCGGTCACGGCAATGACCGCATGCTCGGGGTCCCTTCCCGTTGCAAAGGCATTGGGGGATTGCTCGGGGATGATGTAGACCCGGGGCATGGGAAGTCCTGCGTTGTGCGCCAGTTGGCTGACCGCATTGTAGAGGCCGGGAAAACCATCGGGACCCACCTCCCGGGCCCGGTACATCCTGAGCACGATCTTGTCGGAATACCAGTAACTGAAAAAATTCATTCCCATGGCCAGAACAAAGGCCAGGATCATTCCCTGTTTACCCCCAAAGAGACCACCTATGAAAACGATAAGGGCCGTCATGACACCCAGCAAAAGGGTCGTCTTGAACCAGTTGCCCATTACCATCACCTCCTTCTGATATTGGCGAAACCCAGGTTAAGCGGTTCAGCGTTCAAGGTTCGGGGTTGAAACAAGCTAACTGATCATCATCAATAGGAAAATAGCTGATACGTGCAAATATGCTGTTTCACCCAGTGGGTGAAGATGGCTCATCTAAGTCAGTCATCAGGAGGCATCGTTAACGTTAAAAATATCATTAGGCTATAACCTTTGAACCTTGAACCCTAAACCTGGAACCACTCAGTTTAGGCGAAAAGATAAGGATGGAAGGCCGTTCGTCAATGGCAACGACGTCGGATCGCTGTCAGCTTTCAGTGCGTCAAAAAATCCCCGTTGTTAGCCGGTCGGGACAAGACATCCCCTCTACCTTGATGAATCCTTCATCAAACCTTGAATCGCCCGAATGCCTGGAATGCCCCGCCATCCCCCGCCGTTCATGCACTTGAGCGCCGCTGCGGCAGAGGCAAAGGCCATGCACTTGGCCATTGTCCACTTCTGAAGCAATCCAAAGACATAAGCCCCATGATAAACGTCCCCCGCTCCGGTGGTGTCTATCGAAACCACGGGAAAGGCGGTCTGTTGCACCATTCCACCCTGATCAAGCCCGATAGATCCCCTGGCGCCCAGGGTGATCACCACCTGCCGGGGTCCCATCGCTCTCAGTTCCTCAAGCGCTTTTTGAAGAGGCGCCCCAGCCCCGGTCAGGGCCTCTGCAAACGGCTCGGATACAATCAGGATATCTACCCGTGACACCAGGTCCAGGGAGCCTTCCCTCAGGGTCCCCGCGTCCATGACCACGGTCATGTGACGCTGTTTGGCCTGTAGAGCCGCCTCCTTGCCGGCATCTACCATCAATCCGTCCAGATGCAGGATGCGGGCATCGGGAAATCGATCCAGCGACACCTCTTCCGGGGTGAGCTCGGGGGCGCTGCTGCGGCTCCAGAAAATGGTTCGTTGTCCCTCGCCCCTGGTGACGGCGATAAACGCAAACTGGGAGGTTCGGCCCGGGGTAATTTTCAAACAGGATATGTCCACCCATTCCTTTTTGAGGGTATCGACAATCTGAACGCCAAAGCGGTCATCGGAGATGCTCCCTAAGAAGGAGGTGGAGATCCCTGATCGCGCCAGGGTGACGAGGGCCGTGGCCGCGGGCCCGCCGCAACTGGTAAAGAGCCCTTTCAGCTCTGTCTTGCTGTCCTCGGCCGGATATCCCGGCACGCGGCCCACATAATCTACGCATGCCTGCCCCAACCCAACGACCTGAACCGGTTTTGATTTTCCCTGCATCATCCCTGCGCCCCTGTTCCAAGTGCCCTCGTTCCCATGCTCTGCGTGGGAACGCATTTCCCGGACGCTCTGCGTCCCCTGGCCCGGTGACAACGCCCATTCCACCATTGCATATTATACATGTGCCACGCGGGCCTTTTTGCCGGCCGGAGGCCCCGCTCATACGCTCGCTCTCAGATTCGGCTTCATATTATCTTCTGCCCGTCACCCCGTACCGGTGGTCACTTCGGGAGATGTCAAGCAACACCTCTTGCAGCATCTCATAGAGGGCCTTCCGGGACGATGTCTTCTGCTGATCGTCGTGGCCGCGGACCGCAGTGTAAAATGTCTGGCAGATCTTCCGGTTTCTGTCATCCCATTCAAACGTAAGGCCGGCCTTGACCGTCCCTTTGGACCCATGTTCCTCAATGGGAAAATCCCGGCGTCCATGGGCCCAATTGATGATGTGCGAATAATAGATCAGGGCGCGATCCAAGAGTACATAGGCGAACTGGATGTTCTCTATCGGTCCGATCTGGATCTGCTCGCCGCCCAGGCTCAGGCCCTTGACCTTTGTCCTCGCCAGGCGCTTCCCCCCTCCCAGACCCATCCACCCGGCCCCCAAAAGACCCCCTATGGCGGTAAAGATGCCAAAGGTCAGTCCGGCCGCCGCAACGTCCAAAACCGCGCCCACGGCGCCTCCTGCCATCCCGGCCGCGGCAATCAGTTGCCTCGGGGCAAGTCCTAAAAACTGCCAGGTCTTCCTGCTGAAAAGGTTTTCATTCAAAATGGAATGTGCCGGGAGGGAATAGTTGAAGATGTTGTGCTTGAAGAGCTTCCGGATCTTTTGGTGCGCCTTTTCCTCAATTTTTTCAATGGCGGCTGCATATTCCTTCTGGAGCCTCTCTCTCAGGGACTTCTCGCTGGTGGTTTCCGTGAAAGACCGGGTGACAGCATAGCCCAGGGATGTCTCCAACAGGTCGCAGATGATTTGAGCAGTCATGGCATTGCGCTGCTGCCAGTCCTCCCTGAATGCAGAGATGACCCTCTCCAGCGAAGGTCCCCAATCCTGATCAATCCCTTTCAGGCTTTCAAGGAGTTCAATCCGTTCCGCATAGGTTGCCTTATTGGCATTGAATACCCGGACCGCATTAAAATGTTTACGAAACTCGCTCTTCCACGTCTCCAGGTAGGTGGTTTCATCCTCCTTGCAGTTGATGACGGCCATCCGGGGCCGTCCGGTCAGGCGAAGGACTTCCATCTCCGCCAGGTCCACGTTCCGGACCGGCCTGGATCCATCCACCACATAAATCACCCCGGCGCCTCCGGCGATCGGTTCGAGCAGCCTGCAATCATCTATGAAGTCCGGATCTCCGGCATGGGTTTCGAGGTAGGCAGGGAGGATGCCGCCGGGATCGCCCCGATAATTTTCCATCCAACTCAGCGTCTTTTTCGGATTCTGGAAACCAGGGGTGTCGATGAAGCGGATAATCTCCATCCCATCGATGACAACCGGAAATGTCTGACACGCCACGGTCTCTCCGGGGTAGGGGGTGACCCGGACCGTGTCGTCTTCAGCCAGCGTGGATACCACCGCAGACTTCCCCTCATTGGGATGTCCAACAATAGCAAATTCCGGAATACCGTCAACTATCATGGGCCGCCAGTCTCTCCACCCCGAGGTAGGGATCTCCCAGTGCCTTCAGTTTCTGACGCCATACCTTCCACTCCTCTTCTTTCACCTGAGTGAAGACAGCGCCCTGTCGGGGCCTGCCGATGAGGCCAACCCAGATCATGATTTTATCTCCTGATGCTGTCCGCAGGTCCTGGATAAATCGGAGGCTTTCCCTGATGGGCGGTTGCCAGGCCTCCTGCACGATCAGGAGACCGTGCAGCGTGCCCTTTTGGCGCATCAGGGAGATCTCTTGGAGGATCTTCTCATCCCCCTTCATATCTTCACCGAACCTGAATGTCTCCTCGATGGAGCCGCCCAGGGTCTTAGAAACGACGCTCTTTAGGTCGCCGTCCTGACAGGTTTCAAAAATATCATCGGGAATGAGCGCGACGATAGACTTCTGGAGTATCGTCTCTCCGGGATACTGGCCCGCGACCCAAGACGCCTCGGCGACATCCGTCCGGCCGGTCCCGGATCCCCCGGGTCGCGGAGAACGCCCCTCTGTGGCGAACAGGGGTGTGGTCAAGCGGTGCAGCAGCCTGGTACACGCTGCATGACCCAGCTCCACCCTTGAAAGCGCCGTCCTTTCAAAGGTAAGGCCCATAACCAGCAGTATCAATCTCGGCGCCAGGCCATAGGTGAGAACGGCCAGGCAGAGAAAGGGCCACCAGGAGACCAGGTCCTGGGTTGCCAGATGGTAGATGCCGTCCTTCAACACCATGTGACTCCCCTGAATCTGTGAGAGGGACGGGTAGGCCACGTCCGCCGGCACGAGCCAGGACCAGGGGAGGGCAATGATCTGCACCAGCCTGAATACGGCCTGGGCGCTGAACTGTACGGTAGATTGCCAACCAAAGGCGATATCCGATCCCAGTACCTTCAGGAGGGTCGCGGCCAGGGCCCCGACATTCAAACCGACGCCGAATATCTGGGACACGATAAACACCGGCCAGTAAAAGAGCGAGCCATAGACCTGTCTCTTCCCTCTGATGAGGCCCATGGCCGCCTCGAGGCTGCCCCTTTTTGAGCCGTCCAGGCCCTTGAGCGCGCCCTGTTTCATCCTGACGATCAGTCTCGTCATGAGGGTGCTGACCAGGGCAAAGATGACCGAGCCGCGGAAGGGAGATCGTTTCATCTTTCGAATGAACCGGATCCCCACGAGGAGAAGGAGTGCCAGACATTGTGAGAGGACCAGCCCTGCAATATACACCGAGACATTCAGGGGTTCGGTTCCTTGATAGTTTAAGATCGAAAAGGCCACTCCTGCCCCTGAAAAAATCCCCACGATCAGAAAACCGTATCCCATCAGGCGGTGGATATCGGCAAACACCTCCCCGGGCAGGAGTCCTTTCGGTCCGTCGGCAGACCTTTCGACGCTCCGTCGCTCTTCAAGCCACGATCGAATAATACGTCCCGGAGATAGCGCCTCTTTTTCCTTCCCCGATAGTCTAATCTTCTGCAGATAGATCTCCCGATCCCGCTTGGCTAAAGCGGCCTGGGCAGATTCCTCTTGTTCAGACTCATCACGCTGAAGGAAATATTCCAGGTCGATAAGGTCCTTCATCGACCAGATTGGTTTTCTCATCCCGGTCTGTCTCCACACGTCTGCTGACAACGGTCATCGATATGCCTCGCATCCTGCTGCCGATCTCAGGCATAAGCCGTTGTTTTCTCTGAAAAGAACTATAGGAAAATTGTGAGCGAGTGTCAAACTGCATAAATCCGGAGGTTCGGAAAATGCATAACAAATACGGTCATGCAGACAAATGACCTTGACTTCCGCACCTTCTTTGCCTTAAGCCTGAGTCAGCTCATAGAGAGGAAAGGATGCGAAAGCCACCGTTTTCAATGAACATGGAGAAGCGATTATCTGTCATATCCGGGATCACTATCGAGAGGCTGGACTCACGTTCGGTTCGGATATGCTGGACGTCAGAGCGCCCGGATCATGGAGTTTCCATTCATTACGCGAACTCGCCTTCTATGAGAGCCTCTGATATTAGACCTGGCGTCACGGTTATCGGGACGAACCGGGCCGAGATCGGCGGACTGGAACCGGATCTCCGCTATTACTTCCGGGTGGTTCCCGATGGCGAAAAGGGCCTCGTGATTGCCGAGCGCAAGGTGGATCTGGAGGGGGCCGTCAATTGCCGCGACCTGGGCGGTTATGAGACGACCGATGGCCAGCGCATCCGGTGGGGGCGGGTCTTCCGCTCGGACAGTCTGGCAAGGCTCACCGAGAGGGATCGGGTAAGGGTGGAACACCTGGGACTGCGGCTCGTTATCGATTTTCGCACCCCCAACGAGGTAAAGAAATCCCCGGACCGTCTGCCGGAAAGCGGGTCCCTGTCTTATCTGAATCTTCCCATTACCCATGGGGAGTTTGATTTTGTGGGCGCTGTGGAACGGATTAAAAAGGGGGACGATACCTGGCTCACTCCGGGCTTCATGGTGAGCGGTTATATCCAGAACGTGGATGAATTCCCTCGTATATGGGGCGAGGTCATCCGGCGGTTGACACAGACGGAAAACCGCCCCCTCCTCTTTCACTGCACCGGGGGAAAAGACCGGGCTGGGACCTGCGCCGCACTCGTCCTCCTCGCTCTCGGGGTCCCTGAGGAAACGGTGATCGAGGATCACCAGTTGTCAAACGTCCTTATCGCGAATCTGATCAAAAAGGTCTATGAGCGGATCGCGGCCTATGGCGTGGACCCGCAAAAGCTCTCCCCCTATTTCACGGCCCCCCGAGAATGCATTGTCTCTCTTCTTGGGCATCTCCGCGAAACCTATGGCTCTCCTGCAGGGTATCTGAAGACAGCGGCCGGGCTGACCGACGAAATCCTGACCCTGCTCAAGGATGAACTCCTGGAATAATGCGCACAGGATATCGTCCTGATGCGACAGTGCCGGGCGTCAGCCAGCGTCTTTGAGAAAATATTGGTGGTATTCCTCCTCAGTCAGATAGCTCTTCAACAACCGCGCGAGTAGATCAAAGAGTTCCTCCATGTCCGCCTGGGACATCCGCTCTCTGATAAGGGCCATGAGGTCGTCGTCGGAGAATTTCTGGAGGAAAAAGATCAGTGTGCATTCATCCAGCTTGCGCTCAAGACCAAAGCCCACCGGACCCGTATATGTTTCCACAAATCTGTGATGATGTGTTGCCATCAAAATCCCAGGGACTCATTGATCAGGATCACCGATATATCGGTCAACATGGGCCTGCGGTGGAGGATCAGCGTGGCGCGGCAGATCCTCTGAGGGGCGTTGCAGTCGCTGCATACGCCGGTCTCGGCACAGGGCGTTTCCATACTGAGACTCCTGGCCCGCATGGGGGCGGCAACCTCTCTGACCCTTCTGAGCCCCATTTCGAGGTCCGGCGTCACCTTGTTCATGCCGGCGACGACACAGACCTTTTTAGGGCCGAAGGTCATGGCATTGGTGCGGTTGCCGATGCCGTCCACATTGATGATCTCGCCGGTGATTGATACCGCATTGGCGCTGCAGAGGAAACAGTCGCACCTCCCCTGCCGGAGCCGGATCTCCAGATCCTCTTCCTTGCTCATTCCCGTCTGCCAGTGGTCGTACAGGGTCTTGCCTTTGGCCTTCAGGGCCTCCACGATCCCTAAGGACCGCGTGGTGTCGGACCCCCCAAATCCAAAGCTCTCATAGCCTGAAATCATGCCAAGAAGCAGGTCCCTGGCCTCATCCCGCGAAGAGACAAAGTGTGCGTCAAACCCGTGCTTTTTCAGGTTCCTGACGCATTGCTCCCCCAACTTTCCCCAAAGCCACGACTGGTACGTATTCTCCATAATCATCTCTCCATCCCTGCCCTCACCTGGATGAGCTCCGCCACAATGCTCACAGCGATCTCTTCGGGCGTCTCTGCCCCGATCTCGATCCCGATGGGGGAATGGACCCTGTCAAGCACCTCTTGTGTGAATCCTTCGGTTGACAGGGCCTGATAAATGAGTCCCCTCTTCTGCCTGCTGCCGATCATGCCGATATACCTGGCCTCTGTTTTCAGGGCCTGGGCCAGGACCGTCTTATCGCCCATATGCCCCCGCGTCACGATGACCACAAAGGAGGCCCTGTCCACGGCCAGCCGTTCCATGACGCCCTCAAAAGGGATGCACCGTACCTCGGCTGCCTCCCGGAAGCGCCTGGGATCGGCAAAGGCCTCTCTGTCGTCAATAACCACCACATGGAAGCCGACCCGGGCTGCCAGGGGGACAATCTGCATAGATACGTGCCCGGCCCCAAACATGAAAAGGAGCGACTTGGCCGCAAGCGGCTCCACCAGGACCTCTGCCGGCAGGCCGGAGTCGTCTGTCATGGCCGAAACAGACAGATGTCGAGATCCCATGATCTTCTTTCGGCCTTGTGAAACGGCCTCCGCTATGGCCTGAGCCCCCGGCAGGGATCCGTATATCTCCCCGTTTTTCCTCAAAAAGAGCTTGGGCATCTCCCCGTGTTGCCATCGTTCCGGGTCGATCAGGGTGATCAGAAGGCCGCTTTGTCCCTTTCGCAGGTCCTCTCCGACCTTCTGAAACAGGATGACACAGGCCGGATCGCGGGCCGCAACCGGCTCCAGAAAGACCTCCACCTGTCCCCCGCAGAGCATATCGGTCTCGGCCACATCCGTGCCGTCGAGCGAGAAATGGAGGCGTACTGGAAGCCGGGTCTCAAAGACCACTCTGGCCTGATCCAATGTCCGGGCCTCGAGGATGCCCCCTCCTACGGTGCCCACAAACGACCCGTCATCTTTAATCAGGCACTTGGCCCCGGTCCCCCGAGGCGACGGGCCTGCCTGCCGGATTATAGTCGCCAGTACCGCGGACCGGCCCTCGTCAAAGAGTCTCTCAATTGCCTCATATATCTTGTCCATATGTTATTCCTGAACCGGATAAACCGGAATTGCGAATTCTTCACCCCCCTTTATCAGCACCCGGTAGTTGTTTTTCACCAACGATCCGATGATGACCCTTTCGATGGGTGCATGAGGCAAGCGAAGCAGCCGGCGGGCCAGGTCGTCCGCGTCCTGATCGGGGCTGAGAAGATCTGATTTATTCAAGAATGCGATCCTTCTTGCAGATTCTGGGGTCCCTTGAAAGAGGCCCTTGGGCGACTGGAAGACCCTGGCAAGCGCGGTCGGGGTGAGCGTGTCCCCCTCATCAAGGCCTGTTAGATTTCTAAAAAGTCCCAGCCTGAAAACCACCCCTGGATCGAGCGACATGCCCACGGCCTCCAGACCCATCATGGCAATCACCAGGGTCGCGGAAGAGGGGATGACAGGCTCGTGCGCGGCCGGTGCCTTTACGGCCCTCCCTGCAGCCCCGTCTCCCTCTGCAATCACATAGTCAATATCAAGATCGCTAAAAAAGGCGTCCGCCGTTTCAGGGCTTATTCCCTCCACCTTGCCGGAGTCCAGGGGCCGTTGGGCCACAAAGACATGGCCCTTTTCCCTGAGACCCTCTTTCAAACCATTTGGCGCTGGTGAACCGGAAGAGGAGAAGACCAGGCAAGGGGCGCACTCGGCCTCCTCGCGCCAGACCTTGGTGGTGGTTGTCGTGACGACGCTCTTTCCCGAAGCCGACAACTCATTCGCCAAGGCAAAACAGAGGGAGGTCTTTCCTCCTCCCCCCACAACGGCCACATGTTCCCTGGGTCCGAGGCCCAATGCGCCAATCCATCCCTTCGCCCTGCCAAATTCAGGAATTAAAACCAATGAACCACCTTCAATCAATTCCTTAATCCTTAAATCCCTCAATTCGGAATCCCCCAATTCCTCCTACTTTTTTCTGAGCACCCTGCTGTCCCCGACCCTGACTGTTATCTGTCTTAGATCAAAGTATTCGATGAGGGGAATCGTATATTTTCTGGAGGTTCCGGTCATCTCCTTTAACTGCGGCGTCGTAATCTCGCCATGGGTTTTCAGAAAGGCCACCAGTTTTTCCTCCAATGCATCGACCGCCTTCCGATCAAAATAGAGATCTTCCTTTACCTTCATAAGGTGCCCATCCTTGACCATGACATCCAGGACCTCTGAAGCCGTGTTCCCGGGAAATTCCTCCTTCAGTTCTTTGAAGTAGGGGGGCTCGAGGCCGCTTTTGGCATAGATTATCTCCAGCTTCCGGCGTGCCTCTTTCTGGTCCTGGGCCAGGGTAACCTTGTGCATTTTCAGACGAACGACCTCTTTTTCCTGAACGATGTCTCCCTCTTGTGAAAGCTGATTGATCAGATAGTTGAATAGTTTCGGGTTCTTGGCTGTGGACGTCCTGGACCGCAATTCTTCTTTGAGCAGCCCGGTTTTGAGGGGGAAATTCCTGTGATAGGTCTCAATGGTCTCCATGACCTCATCCCTGGCCTTCTGCAAAAAATCGGCATGGATCAAGAGGGCACGTTCTTTGTCGAACTGGATGATGCGTTTCTGGGCCTTCAGGGCCTTGAGCGGCTCTGCCAGCTTTTTCCTGCTCATGTTTGCCAGAAAGGAAAGTTCCGACTCTTCCACGCCCTGGAATCGGCCCAGGGCCACAAACAGCTCAACCGACTCCTTTTCCCCCCCTGTATGGAGCGACTTGAGCTGTGACAGGACCCCGTCAGAAAACCTCTTTTTCTTGCTCGGAAGGGGATTCAGGATTTCACCGCCGCCAATGGTCTGGACCGGCGAATAACTTCTGAGCACGTAGTGGTCTCCCTTGAGGACCGCAGTGGGCGCATCCAGACGTATCTGGGCGAAACAGGTCTCGCCGGGATTCAGTTCATCTTTATCCAGGAGGATCAGGGTCGAGATGATTTCGGCTGTCCCCGCATGAAAACGCACCTTGGCGCGGTTTTTCAGCTTGCGCGGGGCACTCGGCAGATGATCCAGGACCACATCCACCATGTAGGTGGGCCTCAACGAGTCCTTGGTAGCCACGATATTTCCCCTGCTCAGCATCATCTTCTCGATCCCTTGCAGATTGATGGCCGTCCTCAAACCCGCTCCCGCCTCTGCGACCTCTTTATTGTGGATATGGAGCCCCCGTATCTTTGAGGAAGTGCCCTGGGGGTACACGGTCACATCGTCGCCCGTACGGATCTTCCCTGATACGCTGGTCCCGGTAATGACGGTGCCGAAGCCCTTCATGGTAAACACACGGTCAATGGGCAGCCGGAAGAGGTGCCCGGTGTCCCGTTCAGGGATCTGCTCGACCAACCGGCTAAGGGTCTGGATTAAATCTTCCAGGCCTTCTCCAGTGGCAGACGAAACCTCAACCACAGGCGCATCGGCTAAAAAGCTGTCTGAAAGATATTCGGAGACGTCCTCTCTGACCAGATCAAGCCAGTCGGGATCCACCATGTCGATCTTGGTCAACACAACAACCCCGTGCTTGACTTTTAACAGCTGGCATATCTCCAGATGTTCCCTGGTCTGAGGCATAACGCCCTCGTCAGCGGCAATTACCAAGGCGACGATGTCAATCCCCGTGGCCCCGGCAACCATGTTCTTGACGAATTTTTCATGACCCGGCACATCAACAATTCCAAGGAGTTGACCCCCGGGCAGTTCCAGATGGGCAAACCCGAGTTCGATGGTAATCCCACGCGCCTTCTCTTCCTTGAGGCGATCCGTGTCGATCCCGGTGAGGGCCTTTATGAGAGAGGTCTTGCCATGGTCGATGTGCCCCGCTGTACCCAAAACAATCTGCTTCATCACAACCCCTTGTATTTAACAAATAAAATGCGCCGACCGCCGGAAAAAAACCGGTCCGGCGACAGGGCGTTTTGCGTTCAAAATAGTATGGGAGAGGCTCTGGTGTCAAGCCGATTAGCGGAGTGTGGATCGAAAAATTTGGTTGACTGAACCTTACGGATTTGGTATAAAACAAATTTACGTGAAGATCCCGCTCCAGCCGGGATGTCGGCGTTGCTGAAAATTTGGAGTGGTTTCAGATAGTCCCGCTGTTATCGGGATTAATCCCGCGATAAGAGGCGGGATCGCCTAACAACTAACACTGTTCCTCGGTAGTCCCGCAGGATGCGGGATCGGTAGAGTCCCGCTGAAAGCGGGATTAACCACTTGGTCGCTAATAATTGTTCCTCGGTAGTCCCGCAGGATGCGGGATCGGTAGAGTCCCGCTGAAAGCGGGATTAACCACTTGGTCGCTAATAATTGTTCC
>CAYPDL010000002.1:44961-88354 GCA_964409475.1 uncultured Desulfobacteraceae bacterium
CGGGATTAACCACTTGGTCGCTAATAATTGTTCCTCGGTAGCTCAGTCGGTAGAGCGGGTGGCTGTTAACCACTTGGTCGGCGGTTCGAGTCCGTCCCGGGGAGCCATCAGAATACGTGCCCGCTCGCGAGAGCGGGCTTTTTTATGGGACGGAACGCATAGTGGGCTGTTGGGTCTACATCCTCCAAAGCGAGTCTACGGGTCGGTACTACTGTGGGCAGAGCAGTGATCCCGACCGTCGCTTGAGACAACACAATGATCCTGAATATGGCCTGTCAAAAACCACCAAACGCTTTCCTGGACCCTGGAAGCTGATCTGGACCCAGAGCTGCCTCAATAACAGTGAGGCAACTCGACTGGAGCGGAAGATCAAGAAGCGAGGTATTTCTCGATTTCTGAGTTCAACAAGGAGTCGGTAGAGTCCCGCTGACAGCGGGATCCCGGAGAGCCAACAACGAATGACCCTTTTCATAAGAAATGTATTTTCAAGCCGTTACGATCCTATCAACATTCCAGCCCTACTTCTCCATCCTCCAGGAAAACCACTTTTCCGTGTACCTGCCTAATTCATCCACCAAAAATAGCTTTCGAACCCCGAAACGAACGCGGAATTCTCCGATTCTCCGTTTTTCACTCCTTCTTGTTTAGCAGCCTGGTTGCAATGGCTCTGGGGCAGCAGCCATTTTCTTTAGAGAAATTGCCTTAATATCGGAGAATTGGACTCTAAGTATAGCGACATGCTTTTTCCGCCCGACCTGTTCTGTTGATTTGCTAATCTCCTTCAATAATTTCCGGTTAGGAAATTATTGGGTCCAGCTATAACAAACCAGCTCTTTCTGCTTGACTTTTGGTGAAAATGGGTTTATCCTTCAGCCTAATCATAAATGGCCCGCCCCTATCTGGCGGGTCGGTTTCGCTCTGCAGGAAAGCTCCATTTGCTAAAGTGGCAACCTGAAGTCTGGAACTATGAGAATTCTTTGAAAGGAGGGTGTCACAATGGCTAATGGAACTGTAAAGTGGTTCAGCGACCAAAAAGGGTTTGGATTTATCGAGCAGGAAGATGGGCCGGATGTCTTTGTCCATCATTCGGCGATCAATGCATCAGGTTTCAAGTCCCTCAATGAGGGCGATCGCGTTACCTTTGATGTAGAGCAAGGTCAAAAAGGGCCGGCTGCGGCGAATGTTACGGTAGTTTAGATTCGAATTTGATTCTTAGTTCAAGCGGAGGCATTCCATTGAATATAATGGAATGCCTCTTTTTTTTTGAAAAGCGATTGGTTTTGATGGGTCCGGTCCAGGGCGGTTGTTCCCACGGCATATAAAATTGTGCTTGCCTCATGTTTTTGGCACAGCGTTTCGTTGGACCACACCTGCTCTCGAGATGGGCCCACAACACGAACAGAGATCACCCAGGCGCAGAAATGTGGACTTATGCTCGACTGAAAGGCATAATGGCGCCGGTATCCTGAAAATAGAATTCCTTGAAACCAATGAAAAAAACTCTTGCTCTCATTTCAATCTGCCTGGTAGGCGTTGTGCTGATCCTCAAGGAGGGCAGCATCGAGCGGCCCACGGGAGAGGTGAAGGACGGGTGTCTCTTCTGCCACAAGGAGATGACAGATCCGGATTTATCTCACCCTGTTTCGGCCTTTGGATGCGCCGTATGCCACCTGGGAAACAGATATTCATCAGACCGGGAAAGGGCGCATTTCGGCATGGCTTACAACCCGGGCGATCTCCGCGTAGTGGACAAGACCTGCGGGAAGGCCGGGTGTCACCCGGATATGGTGGACCGGGTGAAAAAGAGCGTCATGGCCACGAACAGCGGGATGCTCCGCATCATTCAGGAGCAATGGCTCCAGAGGGTCGGCCCAAAAGATGCTTCTCCCGTTGTTTCACGTCTTCGTGTCAGCGATCTCTACGAAAAGGCATCCCCATGGAATCTTGCCATTGACCATTATCGAAAGATGTGCGGGGGATGCCATCTATGGAAGCCAAGGGGGGACGGAAGGGGCGAAGTCGCCAGGCGGGGAGGCGGGTGCAGCGACTGTCATTCCCTGGATCAGGAGAAAAAGGAAGACCACAAAAACAGGATGACCCGACACCCCGTCATGACAACGAGGATCCCATCCGACAACTGTACGAAGTGCCACAACCGGTCTGCGAGGATCGGCCTCTCCTATTTCGGGAAGTTCGAATCCGCGGGATACGGGACGCCCTATGAGGGGAGCGGCCTCAGCCGGAAGAAGCTTTCCGGAAATCGTTTTTTTATGGATCTTCAGGCAGATGTCCATTTGAGAAAGGCCGGCATGGAATGCATCGACTGTCATACGGCCACCGGCCTGATGGGAGATGGACAGGCCCATGATTACATGAAATATCAAATGGATATTACCTGTGAGGCATGTCATTCCCCCACGTTTTCCCCGGTTGAAACAACTGACTCCCTCGCCGGACGACTGGCCTTTCTCAACAGACGGGTCCCCGGCGTTGCCGGAAAATCTGTGGGCCTCACCAAAAAGGGAACCCCCATCTACAACCTGCAGGAGGAGGGCGGGAGGGTCATTTTTTACCGCAAGATGGATGGGTTGCCCATTGAGATGAATGCGCCATGGCCGGAGAAGCCGCACCATCGTCTGGAGGGGCATGAACGTCTCTCCTGCCAGGCGTGTCACGCCGCCTGGATACCCCAGTGCTACGGGTGCCACCTGACATACACAAAATCGGAAAAGCAGACAGACTGGCTGACCAAGGAAAAATCTCCCGGCAAATGGAAAGAGGCCCGTTCCTATATCCGTTTTTCAAGACCCGCCCTGGGCATCAGAGATAACCGTGAGGTCTTCCCCCTCTCTCCGTGCCAGATGTTTGTCTCTGTCTTTGACGAATCGGGTGAATACCGGAAGGAGCCATCCTTCAAGGTCCTGAACCTGTCGGCATTTGATCCCCATACCACTGCCGCAAAATCGAGGACCTGTCTGGAATGCCATGAAGACCCTAAGGTCATGGGTCTAGGTGAAGGCATCCTTTATCAGAAAGGGGGGAGGCGCATATTCAGGCCGACCTATGATGCAATTGGATCAGGGCTCGGGCTTTCGCATCCTCTGGACGCGTATGTGGGACTGGATGGCGAACCCTTGCAGACCGGTTGCATAGATAGCGTACGGCCCTTCAAGAGCGATGAGATCGACCGGATCCTCGGGGTGGCGCCATGTCTCGGATGCCATCCCGGCTATGGCGACGCCATCTACTGCAATTTTCAGGTATCCAAGGAACGATTTCAGGGGGAGGCGGGACTGCCATGTTTGAGGTGAGGAGCCCCCAGCTTACGTCTGTCCGGACGATCAGGGGTGGCCGTCGTCTCCTTATGGCCATGGGGATGCTTCTCTGGATTTGCCTTATTGCCATCCGTACCCTGGCCTCGGAAAAGATCAACCATGCCGACTGCCTCGACTGTCACCAGGGGATCGAATCCATCAGCGCCCGCCACTCCTTTCCATGTGCTGACTGCCACCTGCTGCCAGGGGACAGACAAGCCAAGTCCTTCACGGGTCATCAGAAAATTGTGCGTAATCCCTCTGCCCCTGCTGAGGCAGGGGTGTTCTGCGGCCCATGCCACGAAAACGAAATCAAGGCGGTTCGCAATTCCCTCCATTCGACCATGGCAGGGGTGATCAATCAGACGCGTTACCTCTGGGGGGCACAGGAGACGGCGGCCCCAGCCGTTTACGGGCTGAGCGGGCCCCTCAAGCCTTTGCCGGCGCCTCAACCGAAAATCCATCCGGAAACTCCGGCCACGCTGGTGGATGATTTTTTGAGAAGGCGGTGCCTCAGGTGTCATATCCATGGCAAAGGCCCGGAAGGCGTTGGACTCTACAGGGCGACCGGCTGTGCCGCCTGTCACGTGCTGTACAATAACCAGGGTCGATATGAGGGCGGCGACCCGGCCATCGATCGCTCCAAAACGGGGTACCCTGTCAGGCACGCCTTTACAACCAGGATCCCCAACTATCAGTGCCTCCACTGCCACACCCACAACCATGTGGGCGCCGATTACGAGGGGCTGTTCGAGCATGACACCAGCGATGTGTACCGGTCGCCCGTGATAAACGGGAGTCTTAGACCGATGATCTATGGCCAGGATCATCACCGGCTGGTCAGGGACATCCATGCGGAAAAAGGCCTCTGGTGCATCGACTGTCATACCCGAAGCGACGTCATGGGGGACGGCCGCGTGTACAGCTTCCAGATGGAGGTCCCGAAACGGTCGTGCAGCGCCTGTCACGGCGGATTTGGCGGAAAGACCCCGGATATGGCACATGAAGCGATCCGGAACAGTTCAGAGGGACTCCTTTTTGTATCCAGGGACCACCAAAGGGAACACCGGCTGCCGATATTCCGTCCGGATTCAACCGGCCACCGGATCGAGGCGCACGCCGGGGTTCGGTGCGGCGCCTGCCATGCCCAGTGGTCGTTTCAGGACTATGGCATGAGCCTCATGCGTGAAGACCGTATCCATGACTACAAGTGGCGGGATCTCAGCGTCCAGGGGGACCCCTGTCTCCAGAAGAAATTGAAAACCTATGCAGAGAGCCCGGAAACGGCCTATCCGATATCTGTCGATTATCTGTCCGGCCTGGAAAGGGAAGGGATCTGGTCTATGGGATGGCGTTTCAGGCGGTGGGAACCCATGCCCCTGGGCGTCGACCATGCCGGCAGGTATGCCATCCTGCGCCCCCTTTACCAGTATCTCATCAGCTATGTGGATCGGGCAGGGAATGTCACTTTAGACAGCGTGGCCCCCGAAAGGGGCGACGGCTCCGGAAAGGGCTGGGCGTTCATGCCCTATGTGCCCCATACCATCGCTCCGTTCGGTCGGGCCTGTACGGCCTGTCACATGAACCGCGCGGCGGCCGGCCTCGGGATCCAGGACGAGCTGACCATGGATACGGCCCTTACCATCCCCTCGCCCCCGGCAGTGGAGGGGATGCGCCTCTTGAACCGGAAAGAGCAAAGAAGACTGCTCACGCCTTCGGCACAGTGGCACAAGATACGGCTGGAGTCCCTTGTCGTCCGGAGAGCGCCCTGAACACATGGCAGGGGGCATGGAGATTGGACGAAGAGGGAGGGGCTTGAATGCTTAAATGCGGGGGTCCTTGGGATGGGTAAAGGATCAGGATGGGCCCGGGGCTTCATCGGCGCGGTCGGCCGTGGGTCGCAGTATGGCGCGGCGGCTCAAGAAGGCGTAACGGAACCGATCTCGGAAATGAATCCTGTTCTGTCCGGCAGGCCCTTTGGGCATTGGAATCGGCTTTGTGGAGCTGGAATAGATCCTTGAATTTTATGCTTGTCTTTTGGTTTCATTTGTGCTAAACTTTATTGTATCAACATCAAATGCCTGTATGAACAGGCATGTTTTGTATTATGTCGTTGCTGTCCGGCAAGGGCAGATGGTCTTTTCGGCATTGACACCGATTCGGCGGGTACAGGGATATGGAACAGGTCTTGCTTCTGAACATCACCTACGAGCCTCTGAAGATCATCAACTGGAAGAAGGCGATCACCCTCTCTATGCTGGGCAAGGTGGAGGTGCTTGAGGAATATGGGAGGGAAATCCATTCGGTCAGCTTTACCATCAAGCTGCCGTCTGTCGTCCGGCTCCTCAGGATGGTCAAAAAGCCGAAAAATGCCGTGAAATTCTCGAGGCAGAATATCTACGCCAGGGACAAGTATCAGTGCCAGTATTGCGGCCGCAGACTCCCCGTGGAAGAGCTGAGCTACGATCATGTGATCCCCAAGTCCCGGGGAGGGAAAACCCTCTGGACTAATATTGTCACCTCCTGCATGGACTGCAACCGGAAAAAAGGGGGCCGCTCCCCTAAGGAGGCGAATATGACCCTGATCCGCCAGCCTGCCCGGCCCACATGGCTCCCCGCCCTCAGGATCACCATCGGGTTCAGAGAGGTCCCCACATCGTGGCGGGACTATCTGTACTGGAATGTGGAACTGATGGAATAAGAGAGAGTTATGGGGACTATTGTATGGCCGCTGCTATCCTGGCCGCGGTCTCTTGGATCGCCTCCATGTCGCCTTCCTTGAGTTCCCAGGATGCTACCGGAAGCTCGGGTCCCCCGGCCATCCTGGGGACCAGGTGCAGGTGATAATGCAACACCACCTGATTTGCGCCCGGACCGTTCAATTGAACGCAGGCCACCCCTGAAGGATTCAGGGCCGCCTTCATGGCCTGAATAACCTTTTTGGATGCCAGGTGGATTGCCGTCAGGTCATCGTCTGAAATCTCCCACAGGTCTTTGGCGTGTCTCTTGGGGATGATGAGGGTGTGCCCGGGCGAGATCGGGTTGATGTCCTCAAAGGCCAGGACCTTCTCATCCTCATATACCCTGAAGCTGGGGATCTCCCCCTTTACAATTTTGCAGAAGATACACTCGTCCATTAGTCTCCCTCCTTGTCAGCCGCCTGTTGCCCTGTAAGCGTATTCATGAGCCCTTGAAGACGAGACTTCTTTGCCTCGGTAAGGTCAGGGGCATTCTTGATGTTCATGGCCCTCATTACATCATAGGTTCCATCTTCAAACAGGACTGGGGCCTGAATGACGTAGTCGGGATGATTACAGCACCCGGGTGCAAAATAATGACCCGGCCGTTTTCCTTCCTTCAGTCTGTTTCTGGCCGTTGCGAGCACTGCCTCAGAAATCACTATTCCGGCCTGCCCCGTAAACGTGGTCACCATGTCCCCTGCCTCGAACAGTCTTTTCTTCGCCATCGGTCATCCTTTCGAACGTTGTACCCGTCACCTGCGAAAAATCTTACCCCCCTCTTCCGGGTATGTCGAGGATTTTTTTGTGGCCCGTCAAATCCGTTACCAGATCCCTGAGAGGGGAGATCTCCCGGTCACGAACCCGGTGGAGCAGGCCGTCAAGGGAGTGTAACGCCGCAGGTATATACGCCTCGAAATAGAACTTGTTCATCACCCGTGTCAGATAGGAAAAGGCGCCCAACATCTGGAGGTTCCGCTGAATGGCAAGGTAGGGATAGTATCTCTCAAACGCCCTAGCCCATGTGGGATCGTGGCTCTTGATCAGGTCCAGATAGCGTTCGTAGATCGTTCTCTGCTGAACTCGGGAAAGCCGGGTGTAGGGATCGATGATCAGGGACGCCAGATCGTAGCCAAGGGGACCCAATCGCCCCCCCTGCCAGTCCACAAATCCGATATTCCCCTTGGAAACCATGATGTTCCGCGACTGGAAGTCGCGGTGGAGAAAAAAGCCTGAGTCCGCCCTGGAAGCGGTTTCCGCCAGATGGCGAAATCCAGGATCGAGGTCCGGCCCATCTGCAGTGAGCCCCAGGTAGCGGCCCAGAAAGGCGTCTTTGAAATAATCCGCCTCGTATCGCAGCATAACGGTCCGGTCATATCGCCCGGTCTGGCAGCACCACGAGAGGTCAAAGCCGGCCGCCCCCTCAATCTGGAGGCGGAAAAGATGCTCCAGCACCTTCTCATACATAGGCAGCGGATCATCTCCGGAGGTTGCCGCATCCTGCAGGTTCATATGCCCCAGGTCTTGCATGATGAACCAACCGGATGTGAGATCGTATCCGTAGATTTCCGGGACAGGGATCCCCCTCCGGCGGAGGTGCATGCCGATGTAAAGGTATGCGTGGTTCTCGCGCCTGACGGCTGGATCATCAGGGGGATTGGACATGGCGATGAGGGAGGTCCCTGGTTCCTGCGTGGCGATCCGCCAGAAGATGCGTCTGGACCCGTCCCCTGCAAGACGCTGGAATTCGGCTTGGTCCGGGGAATAGCCCCGCTCCTTCAGGGACCTCAGGATGGCTGTCTTCAGGTCAGGGTTCATAGAATTCCTCCGACAAGATCCTCTTTGACCGTTTTGGACGACGTTACGATGCTGTCCATTACGCGGATCCCCTTTCCGACGGTCACGTCTTCCCAGAGAACGGACCGGCCCACCTCGGTCTCTTCCTTGAGGACCGTTCCGCGGCCCATGACGGCCCAGTCCGTTATCACGGCAGAGGGATGGATCCGGCATCCCGGTCCGGACAACTGCCGATTGCCGTGCAACGCCTCCTGGTTGGCGAGAAGATAACTGCGGATGGTCCCCACATCCCGCCAGTAATGCCCCCTGGAGACATGGGCCCTGATCGGATGCCCCCCGCTGATCAGCTTCAGGTAACAATCGATAATGCTGGAGAATTCCCTCGCGGGGATATGGGAGAGAAGGGTCGGTTCAATAATGTGAATTCCCGTAAAAGCCAGTCTGCCGGGGCCGGGCTCTGGAGCTATATCCAGAATGTCAAGATCGTCGTTTATGCGTACCTGGTTGAAGGGTTCGCAGTCATGAAGGACCAGTGTGACCAGGTTGCCTCTCTCTTGATGCGCTTGGAGTGCCCGGGCCAGGTCGATGTCGGTCAGGATGTCGCTGTTCGTGACGATGAATGGCGCATCATCCCAGAAGCCCTCGGTGTTCTTGATGCCCCCACCCGTTCCCAGGATGCGGGCTTCCGCCTTGACTTGGATCTTGAGCCCGTAAGGCCGTCTTTCGTCCAGATGGGCCGCCAACTGCTCTTTATGATGATGGGCGTTCACGATGAGTTCTTCAACGCCGTATCGCCTGAGGTAATCGATGACCCGGTCAATCATGGGCCGGTTGCCCACCGGCATGAGGGGCTTCGGCCTTTTCAGGGTCAGGGGTCTCAGTCTCGTCCCGAGGCCGGCTGCGAGGATCATTGCCTTCATGACATCTTTTTCCGTTGCATTTATGTTGAAGTGATTATACACCATAAACAACCATGTCAATGAATATTCCTTAAAAGATCGGAGGAACACCGATAGATGCATTCCCCCCTGGATCTTTCAGAACTGGATAGCAGGATCGGTAGATTGTTCATGTCCGGAATTCCCGGGCCCGAGATGGACGGGGAGACCGAGGCCCTGATCCGGGACCACGCCCTGGGCGGTGTCATTCTGTTTGCAAGGAACATCGAAGACCCCGTACAAATAGCCACCCTCTGCAGCCGTCTGCAGGAGGCGGCCATGGACAGCCAGGGGATCCCCCTCTTCCTGGCCGTTGATCAGGAGGGAGGCCGGGTCGCCCGATTGCGGGAACCGTTTACCCGGTTCCCCGGCAACAGCGTCATCGGAAACGACCCGGATGCAACAGAGAAGGCCGCGGAATTCGGTAAGACAACCGCAAGAGAAATGAGGCTGGTCGGCCTGAACATGGATATGGCGCCGGTGGTTGACGTCCGGATGGGAACACCCGAAAAGCACCTGGACGGCAGGATATTCAGCAACGATTCCCAGAAAGTGGCCCTTCTGGGCCGGCTTGTGGTGAGAAGCCTCCAGGAAAACGGGGTGATGGCGGTGGCCAAGCATTTCCCCGGCCTGGGCAGGGCGACACGCGATCCCCACCATGACCTGCCGACCATAGAAGCGGATATACAGGAAATAGAGGAAATCCATCTCCCTCCGTTCAGGGCGGCCATGGAGCAGGGCGTTGCAGCTGTCATGACCTCCCATGCACTCTATCCGGCACTCGATCCTGAATACCCGGGCACTCTCTCACACAGGATCGTCACCGGGCTGATACGGGAAAAGTTGGGGTTTGAAGGCCTCGTCGTCACAGACGACCTGGAAATGGGTGCTATAAAGAGGGGATGGGGCGTAGCCGCAGGTGCTGTGGCCGCATTTGCGGCCGGCGGTGACATTCTGATGATATGCAAGGATCAGGGGGCTGTTCTGGAAGGGATGTCGCGATTGAGGGACTGTCTCCTCCGGGAAGAGGTGCCGTTGCAGCGTCTCCATCAGTCGGTGCGACGGGTGATGGCGGCAAAGGACCGGTTTCTCGGCAAATGGGGCGATATCTCTCTAAATGAGATCGGAGACTATTTCAAAATGCAAAACGCCGGATAGGTCGTGTGGGGGCCTTCAGATGTCCGGGATAACCGGCCCACACTCCCCGGCAGCGCCCAAGGCAGCTTGAGGCGTTGATGTTTGGGTCCGTCGGCAAGGACCCGGCCCGGGGGCGCAAGTCAGGTCTCTTGACAGGGAGGGTTATATTATCTATTCTCGGCCAAGTTTTTAGAAAGCTTAAAGGAAACAACGAAAGCAACGGCGGTGTTCAAGTATCCTGTTGGCTTTGAAAACCTTTAAGGGAGGATGGCAATGCCGGTCTATATCTGGGTTGCTGAGACACGGAAAGGTCGGGTTATAAAGGGAGAACTGGAGGCCGTGGATGAAAAATCGGCGGCCCTCCAGTTAAAGCGGCGTAATCTTACGGTCAAGAAGCTTAAGGCCAAGCCAAAGGATCTCTTTGAAAATCTCTCTTTTATGAAGCCGAAGGTGACCAGCAAAGACATCGTCATATTCACCCGGCAGTTTTCCACCATGATCGACGCGGGCCTTCCCCTTGTTCAGGGCCTTACGATCCTTGCAGACCAGACCGAAAACAAGACCTTCAAGGGCATCCTCAAGCAGATTGTTAAAGACGTGGAAGGGGGATCGAGCCTTGCCGAGGCCATGGAGAAGCACCCGAAGGTATTCGATGACCTCTTTGTCAATCTGATCGCGGCCGGTGAGGTGGGAGGGATTCTGGACACCATTCTCCAGCGCCTGGCTACGTATATAGAGAAGGCGGAAAAGCTCAAGGCCCGGATCAAAGGGGCCATGACCTACCCGATTGTTGTGGTTTCGATTGCCATCATCGTCATCGCCGTGATTATGATCTTTGTCATTCCGGTATTTCAGGAGATGTTTGCAAGCTTTGGCAAGGCCCTCCCCGTGCCGACGCAGATGGTGGTGGCAATGAGCAATTTTACCAAAGGAAACATTCACTACATGATCGGCGCCCTCGTGGTCTTGGTGTTCCTGTTTAGAAGGTATCGGGCTACGGCTAGCGGCAGAAAGACCACGGACACCCTGGCATTGAAACTGCCCATATTCGGTCCCCTACTGAAAAAGGTTGCGGTAGCCAGATTCTCCAGGACCCTGGGGACGATGATTAGCAGCGGGGTCCCTATCATAACAGCCCTGGAAATCGTTGCCAAGACATCGGGCAATGTGGTGCTCGAAGAGGTGATTCTCGAGGTCCGTTCAAGCATTGCCGAGGGGCAGCCCATTGCCGAACCCCTTTCGGAAAATGAGATATTTCCCAGCATGGTCGTTCAGATGATCGCGGTGGGCGAGGCGACGGGGGCCCTGGACACGATGCTCGGAAAGATCGCAGACTTCTATGACGACGAAGTGGACGCCGCCGTGGAGGCAATGACCTCCATGCTGGAACCCCTGCTCATGGTATTCCTCGGAGGATCTATCGGCGGGTTGGTTGTCGCCATGTACCTGCCCATCTTCAGTATGGCTGCTGCCATGGGATCGTAATTCCAAAAAATGACCAGCCCCGAACAGAAAACACCTCAAGAGGAACTCCTGAGGGGACTTCAGGTCCTGATGCTCTTGAGGGTGCTTTTCATTTCTTTTCTCTTGGGCGCCCTCATTTTTATCCAGGTTCGGGCGGGCCGTACCTATTCAGGGGATATCCACCCCTCCCACTACCTCCTTCTCGCAAGCGTTTATTTCATCAGCATCATTTACGTGTTTCTATTAAAGCAGATGAAGAATGTCAGATTGCAGGCATACCTTCAGCTTGTCGTTGACACCATCATTATCACCGCCCTCATATACACGACCGGGGGCATTGAGAGCATATTATCCTTTCTTTATATCCTGAGCATATTCAGCGGAAGCATCCTGCTCTACCGGCGAGGCGGCATGATCGTGGCATCCAGCAGCAGCATTTTCTATGGGCTGCTGCTGGATCTTCATTATTATGGGGTAGTTCATCCCTTTTCAAGCCGGTTGAGCTATCCTGATCAGTATCAGAGTTCCTACCTCTTTTTTACCATCGTGGCAAACATGGCCGCTTTCTATCTGGTGGGGTATCTCAGCAGCTTTCTCTCGGAGCAGGCGAGAAAAAGCCGGGCCGCATTGCAGGTCAAGGAAAGCGACCTCATCCGGCTGGAGGTCCTGCACGAGAGCATTATCGAGAGCCTGAGGTCGGGGTTGATCGTCCTGGGTGATCAGGAAAGAATCATCCTGTTCAATCCCGCTGCGGAAAGGATGTTCGGGTTAGCAGCGGCCCAGGTCTACGGGCATCCGATCCGTGACCATCTGCCCCACCTGGCCAGAGACCTGAGCAGCCCTTCTTTCATTTCGATCGGTCCGCCCGGCATACAGGCGCAACTGACCGATGTCAGCTGCCTGACGCCTGATGGAAAAAGGATGCATCTACAGGTCTCCATCTCCCCTCTCCAGTATGCGTTGAGTGAACAGAAAGGGTGGATCCTCATCCTCCAGGACGTGACCCGAATGAAACAGATCCAGGAAGAGATGAGAGAGGTCGAAGGCCTGGCCCTTATCGGCGAGCTTGCCGCGGGAATGGCCCATGAGATCCGGAATCCTATGGCATCCATCAGCGGGTCCATCGAAATGCTGAGAGATGAAATCGAGCAGAACGATGTCAACAGCCGGCTCATGGATATTATACTGAGAGAAACAGAACGGCTGAACGATCTGGTGGCAGACTTTCTCCTCTTTGCCAGAGCCCAGAGGCCGAGGCTGACGGAATTGGACCTGAATCAATTGATCATTGAGTCCCTGGAGCTGTTCAAAAATAGCCAGCGATTTCATCCTGGAATAGACATCGTCACGGATTTTCAGGATCCCGCTGTTATTGAATCGGATTCAGGTCAGCTCAAACAGGTCTTCTGGAATCTCTTTCTCAATGCATCCGAGGCAATGGGCAATGGCGGGACCCTCACCATCACTACATCGTTGGGCCATGGATCGGCTGAATCCCAATCGGCCCAGGTATCTGTTGTTATCCGTGATACCGGAGAGGGGTTCGACGAAAATGATCTCCCTCGCATTTTTCTCCCCTTTTTCACCACCAAGGAAAGGGGTTCCGGCCTGGGCCTGGCCATTGTGAAGCGGATCATTGACCGGCTCGAAGGGAAGGCGTCCGGCCGAAATCATCCCGGGGGCGGCGCCGAAATTACGATCATACTCCCTGTCCGGAAGACGCTGACGGAGGCGTAAGGCGTGAGGAAAGGTGCTTGTTGTACGGTCTGTGCGCTGGTCGTAGTTTCCAGCAACCAGCAACCAGCAACCAGTAACCAGTAACCAGTAACGAGCACCCATAGCATGTCCATATTAGACCAGCGCTGTTTTGCCGATATTTCCCGCCCGAGCCGTTATGTAGGCGGCGAGATCAACGCTGTCAGGAAAGACCCTTCCCAAACGGAGGTCTCCATTGCCCTCGCATTCCCGGACGTCTATGAGGTGGGTATGTCCCACCTGGGGTTGAAGATCCTTTATAATATTCTCAACGCCGAGGAGTGGTTGGCCGCTGAGAGAGTCTATTGTCCCTGGATGGATATGGAAGCGGTGCTGAGACGGCTGAAACTTCCTCTCACGACACTGGAATCGGACCGCCCCCTGATAGATTTTGATATAATCGGTTTCAGCCTCCAGCACGAACTTTCATACACAAACATCCTGAATATGCTGGATCTTTCCGGCATCTCGCCGCTGGCCCGGGATCGATCCGACAACGATCCCCTTGTCATTGCCGGTGGGCCAGCCTGCTTCAACCCCGAGCCTGTGGCGGATTTCTTTGACCTGATGGTCGTGGGCGACGGCGAGTCTGTGGCCTTAAAGATATGCCGTGCTGTGCGGGAGGCCAAGCGAAGCCGGAGGATAAGGAAAAAGGACCTGCTTTACGACCTGCGTCATGTGAGGGGCATATATATCCCTTCCTTTTTTGAGATCCATTATGGACCGCATGGCTCGGTAGAGGAGATTGTCCCGGTGCATGCAGATTACCGGGAGGTAAAAAAGGCCGTTCTGCCCGACTTGGATGCCTATCCCTTTCCGGAGCGCCAGATCGTCCCATTTACCGAGCTTGTCCATGACCGGGTTTCCATTGAGATTACACGTGGGTGTACCCGTGGCTGTCGTTTCTGCCAGGCAGGGATGATATACCGCCCGGTGCGGGAACGGAGCCTTGGATCCATCATGGAAAAGGCGGAAAAAACCCTTAAATTGACAGGCTATGAAGATCTGTCGCTTCTCTCCCTGAGTTCCGGCGATTATAGTTGCATCGGGCCTCTGCTCAAGCTTCTGATGGACCGGTTGTCCCCTAAAAACATCGGCGTGAGTCTCCCATCTCTCCGGGTGGACAGCCTTGATCCCGAGATGATGGAACAGATCAAACGGGTCAGAAAGACAGGGTTTACCCTTGCCCCGGAGGCCGGCAATGACCGGCTCAGGAGGATCATTAACAAGGGGTTGACCCAGAAGGATATCCTGGAAACGTCGCAGGCGGTCTACCGGGCCGGTTGGAATCTGATTAAACTTTACTTTATGATCGGTCTCCCATATGAAGAAGAAAGAGATCTCTTGGATATCATCGATCTTTCCAAGCAGATCACCCGGCTGGCCGGCAGAAAAGGAAAGAAGGCCAATCTCAACGTCAGCATCTCGACATTCGTGCCCAAGGCCCACACCCCGTTCATGTGGACCACCCAGGTTCCCTTGGAGGAAAGCAGACGGCGGATACACCGGATCCAGGAAGGGCTCCGAAGAAGCCGGATCCGGGTCAAGTGGAATCAACCCGAATTGAGCTGGTTGGAGGGGGTTTTTTCACGGGGCGACAGGCGGCTGGTCCCTGTGGTCATGGAGGCGTGGGGCCTCGGAGCGAAATTCGATGCATGGGGAGAGCATTTCAGAAAGGATGTCTGGGAAGAGGCCTTTGCCCGTTGCGGGCTGGATCCCGACCTTTATCTCTATCGGGAAAGGGACTTGAAGGAGACCCTCCCCTGGGACCATATTCAATCGGGGGTAACCAAGGCTTTTCTTGGAAAAGAATGGATAAAGGCCGGACAGGCAGACCTGACCCCCGACTGCAGACGCCACTGCCTGGAGTGCGGCATATGCGATCATCAGCATATTGATCCGGTACTTCATCCATGCTCCGGGATAGGCTTGGATCCGGCCTCTGTCGGTATGGTTCGGCCTTCTCCCGAATCTGTCAAGAGATACCGCATCACCTACAGGAAGCTTAAGAGGGCCAGGCATCTCAGCCACCTGGAGCTTGTTCGGGTTCTCGTCCGGGCCTTTCGCAGGGCCGGACTGGAGCTGGCCTGTTCCAAGGGGTATCACCCCATGCCCAAGGTTTCATTTTTTACTGCCCTTCCGGTGGGGACCGAAAGCATGGAGGAGCTGATGCAGGTGGAATTCCTTTATCCTGTAGATGTCTCTACTGTAAAAGAGAGAATCAATGCGGAGCTTCCGGACGGCGTGGATGTGACTTTTGTGGAAGAGATTCCCCCTGTTGAAAAAAGAGTCCACATCAGCGAAAGCCGGTTTTTGATAACCTTTAACAGTCTGATATGCAAGGAAAAAGACCTGGAGAAATTTCTTCGGTCAGACAATTTTCCATTTGTCAAAAAAGGCAAAAATGGAGAACATGAGATTGATGTCCGGTCCCTCGTGAGCGACATCTCCCTTATCCCTCCCGACAAGATACGCCTGACCGTAAGAGAGCGGGAAGGTCCCGGGCTGAAGCCGACGGAGATTATAAAAAGCATTTTCGCACTGAAAGACGAGGAGCTCCAGAACATGGAGGTGCTGAAGACGGGCCAGACCTTGGAGTAGACAGGGATTCTGATTGCTTGGGATTCAACAAAATGCCCGGAGCGCCTTGCAGGAGGGTCCATAAATCCAAATCCCTTCTAAAGACCGGTTTGTGTTGAGGCCGAAGGCAAGGGTGGTCCCTCCCGCGAGCGGGAAGACCTTTAGGCTGCATCGATTGCGGCTTGAGGTCTGCATCATGCAGATATGTTCCATGGTTTTCATCTGATGGCTTGTCATGATTGCGTAATGACGATTTAAGGCCAAGGAGGCATCCCCATGCCCAACGAACTGATCATCAACGCCAGGCCCTATGAGACCCGGGTCGCCCTTGTGGAAGACAATGCTGTGGTAGAACTCCACATTGAAAGAGACACCGGCCAGGAATTGACAGGAAACATCTATCGAGGCCGGGTCGCCAGGGTCCTGCCGGGGATGCAGGCTGCATTTGTTGACATCGGGCTCGGCAGAACGGCCTTTCTCTATGTAGCGGATGTCTACAAGGATTTTTCAGACGTTGAACAGATGATGCTCGAGAACAGCCAGGCCGGCGAAGAGGTCGGGCAGAGCGAGGAGTCGGATTCCGAGGCCTTGCAGGTGGATATGTCCCATGAAAGCTCTCTACAGATCGAGGAACTGCTCCATGAAGGTCAGAATATCATGGTTCAGGTGGCAAAAGAACCCCTGGGAAACAAGGGCGCCCGCCTGACCTCCCACATTTCCCTTCCGGGGAGGCACCTGGTCCTCATGCCCACGGTCAACCATATCGGGGTCTCCCGAAAAATAGAGGACAAGGAGGAAAGGGATCGGCTGAAGGGAATTATCCGGAAGATTAGGCCTGATTCTCTCGGGTTCATCGTGAGGACGGTTGCGGAGGCCGGAACCAAAGAGAAGCTGGCGGCCGAGATGGACTTCCTCCTGAAGCTCTGGCACAACATTCAGGGAAAAATGGAAAAGGGAACAAGCCCCGGGCCCCTGTACAAGGACCTCTCCATTTCTCTGAGAGCGGTGCGGGATCTGTTTACAAAAGAAGTGGACCGTCTGATTATCGATTCTGAGGAAGAATACGAGACCATCATGGAGTTTATCGACACCTTTGCGCCCAAGCTGAGGTATTCGGTCGAGCTGTATGAGGGGTCTGATCCCATCTTTGACGCCTTTGGGGTCGAAATAGAGATTTCCCGAGCCCTGGGTACTAAGATCTGGCTGAAATCAGGCGGGTATATCGTGATCGAATTGACCGAGGCCCTCACCTCAATAGATGTCAACACCGGGAGTTATGTTGGCAAGAGGAATCTGGAAGAAACCATCCTGAAGACCAACCTGGAGGCCGTCAAGGAGATCGCCTATCAGTTGCGGCTCAGGAACATCGGCGGGCTGATTGTGATCGACTTCATAGACATGGAAAAGGTCCCCAACCGCCATCGGGTGTTCATGGCCCTCAAGGAGGCGTTGAGCAAGGACAGGGCAAAGACAAATGTCCTGCCCATGTCCGACTTAGGGTTGATCGAGATGACGCGGAAACGGACACGCGCGAGCCTGAACCGGTTGCTGACCGACACCTGCTTTTATTGTGAGGGTCGGGGCACCCTCAAATCGGCCAAGACCAGTTGCTACGAAATATTCAGGGACCTTGAAAGGGAGTGCGGAAATCCTGAAGAGGGGGGAAAAGTCTATATCCTGGTAAACCCGGAAATAGAAAAGGCCCTCAAGGAAGAGGAACAGAAATCAATTTTTGACCTGGAAAAAAGGATCGGCAGAAGGATCATCATTATCGGCAAGGAAAATTTCCACATGGAACAGTATGAGATAACTTTTTAGGATCTCTTACGTTTTTTGCGAAGCCTGGACAGGGCTTCTTCCACCTCCTTTTTGGTGAATGTCTTCTTGCACGCGGTACACTGATACCGCTCTTCTATAATTTTGTCATAGATCAGGTCATCAGAAAAATTGACGCCATGAAACCTGAGGCAGAAATTGTAAACCAGGCTGAAATCTTTATTGGAGCAGGCATCACAAACAAAAAAGTCTAAAATATCATCCATCAGGATCCCCCCAGAAATAATTGGACCGCGCGAGGCTGGCGGCACTCGGCGCAAACGGTCGGGCACTGTTTGTATCTCTTTTTATCTCGCTTTACAACAGTTTTTTACGATCGGGGTCCTGGATGCTGGAGGCTGAGCGTTGGCGGGTCTTTTTCAATCATCAATCGAAAATCCAAAGGAGTCCCGACTTTGTTTCTTCTTAAAAAGATCATCGGTTCGATGTTGCTTCCCTTGCCGGCATGCCTGCTGATTGCTTTCGTGGGATTGTTTCTGCTGTGGCGCGGCAGGAGGGAGATGACCGGGAAGATCCTGGTAACGCTCGGCCTGGTTTCCCTTGCCGTAATGAGCTACTTTCCCGTGTCCAGGGCCATTGATGATCCTTTGAAAAACCCCTTTGAGGCCTACATGCCGGAGCGGGCACCGGTCTCGGACCCGACTGCCGCACGGGAGGTGAACTATGTGGTGGTCCTGGCAGGAGGCCATACCGCCGATCCATCCATCCCCGTAACCGCCTGGCTGACCTGTCCGTCGCTTCTTCGACTCATGGAAGGCGTCCGGATATTCCGTCAACACCCTGGAAGCAAGCTCATCCTGTCGGGGTGCGGGGCCTTCGACCCTGTGCCTGAGGCCCATGTCATGGCCGATGTGGCGCGCTTCCTCGCGGTGGACCGCCGCGACATCATCCTTGAATCCGGTTCCAATGATACAGAAGACCAGGCGCGTCTGATAAGGCCGATTGTAGGGGACCGCCCCTTTGTGCTGGTGACATCAGCCATTCATATGCGGCGTTCCGTGGCGCTCTTCAGGAAGCAGGGCATGAATCCGATCCCTGCACCGGCGGGGGCGACGGCCGATAAGGAACCGGTGGTGACGCCTTCATGGTTTTTCCCCAATGTGGATGCCCTGGAAGATTCGACCGCTGCGGCGCACGAGTATCTGGGTCTCGCCTGGGCAAAACTGAGGGGGCAGATCTGACTGGATGCTGGATACTTGATATTGGACGCTGGTTACTCGTTGCTGGTTGCTTTCAACTTTTGTCTCGTCGCTGATTGCGGTTTTTTAACTTTAGGCACTTTAGCTCACTTTAGACACTATCTTTGCTGGATACCGGATGATTGGGTGATGTGGATGACGCCTTTTCCGCCCTCTGACTTCCGTCCTCTGCCCTTTGGCTTTTGATGTTTTGAGCCTTGAGCCTGCACCTTTAGGCACTTCCAATTGCTCAAGGGGCCGCGTGGAGCGTTCGGACCATGGGGCGTGCAGATGAAACCACCGTGCTCGGAATTTGATCGTTGATTACCCGTCAAAAAGCTGGTAAAGAGGGTGCTGCCGATCCGTGATGTAAACGATGAGAAAGATGCTCGATTCAAAACGAACGATCACCATGAAAATACTGGGGAAGTTCCTGGTCCTCATCCTCTTTTTGGCAGGGGCCGCCTGTCTTTTCCGGTTCACATCTGTAAAGGACCTGGTCACGCCCGATTCTTTGGGCCGCATCCTGAATGCGACCGGGTGGTGGGCGCCTGTTTTATTTATCCTCCTCGAGGCCGTGGCCATATCGCTCTTTGTCCCAGCGAGCATCCCGATCCTCCTCGGTGCCGGGCTCTTCGGTGCCTCCTGGGGGTTTTTCTGCGGATGGATGGGCGCCGTGGCGGGGGCCAGTATGGCATTTTTTGTGGGAAGGAGATTGGGAAGGGATTTCATCGCCTCCATGATCGGAGACCGGCTGAAAAGGTACGATGATGCCATCGAGAGGAACGGGTTTACCGCGGTGCTTTATCTCCGTCTCCTCAATTCCCCCTTCACCCCGATGAACTATGGCCTAAGTCTGACAAAGGTCCATTTCCGGGATTTTTTCTTCGGGACCGGATTGGGGGTCGCCGTCTCTATCTTCGTCCTCACCTTCCTGGGCGGGACGCTGAAAAATGTCTGGGTTTCCGGGAGGTGGAACGACCTGGTCTCGCCGGAAGTCGGTTTTGCCATTGCGATTTTTGTCTTTTCTTTTTTTATTCCGATGATCCTCAAGAGGGTACGGGGGGCGGCATCAGATCTCAACCCGAATTGAAAGGAGCTTGAACAGAAAATGATATCAGAACTGGATACATTGTGCGTCAATACCATTCGAATGCTCTCAGCAGATGGCGTTGAGAAGGCCAATTCAGGGCACCCCGGCATGCCGATGGGCGCGGCCCCGATGGCCTATGTCCTCTGGACCCGGTTTCTGCGGCACAACCCCCGCGATCCCCGATGGCCTGACAGGGACCGGTTTGTCCTCTCTGCCGGACATGGTTCCATGCTTCTTTACAGCCTCCTTCACCTGACGGGATATGACCTCTCGCTGGACGATCTCAAGGCATTCCGCCAGTGGAAGAGCCGGACCCCGGGCCACCCCGAATATCCCCTTACCCCCGGCGTAGAGATAACGACCGGCCCCCTGGGCCAGGGGTTTGCCAGTGGGGTGGGCATGGCCATTGCCGAGCGGTTCCTGGCTGCCCGCTTCAACCGACCGGGATATCCGATTGTTGATCACTTCACCTACGGGATCGTCAGCGACGGAGACCTCATGGAAGGGATCAGCCACGAGGCGGCCTCTCTGGCAGGCCATCTCGGGCTCGGAAAATTGCTTTATCTCTATGACGACAACCATATCTCCATCGAGGGTTCCACGGACATCGCCTTTACCGAGGCGCGCGATCTCCGGTTCAAGGCCTATGGATGGCACGTGGAGCGCGTGGACGACGGGAACGACCTTCAGGCCATCGAGGCGGCCATTGAAACCGCCCGGAAGGTGGCCGACAGTCCATCGCTCATCGCTGTCAGGACCCACATCGGATACGGGAGCCCCAACAAGGTGGACAATGCCTCGGCCCACGGCGAGCCATTGGGCCCCGACGAGCTTCGACGGACCAAGGAGAACCTCGGCTGGCCCGGAGAACCTCCCTTTCTGGTCCCTGATGAGGTGCGGGATCGCTTCCGGTCCGCAATTGAAAAGGGGGGCGAAAACGAGGACCTCTGGAAAGAGAGAGTGCATTCATACGCCGAGGCGTTCCCCGAGCTGGCAACAACATGGGAGGGATGTCTGAACGGCGTCCTGCCAGAGGGCTGGGACAGGGAGATTCCTTTATTCGACGCAGACCCCAAAGGGATGGCCACACGGGTCGCCTCGGGCAAGGTATTGAATGCCATTGCACGGCATGTCCCCAACCTGATCGGTGGCTCTGCGGACCTTGCCCCTTCCAACAAGACAGAGATCGCAGGGGAACCGGATTTCCAGGCAGATGCCTACGGGGGCCGCAATCTGAGGTTCGGCGTGAGGGAGCACGGGATGGGGGCCATCCTGAACGGCATGGCCCTTCACGCCGGCGTGATTCCGTACGGGGGGACCTTCCTGATTTTTTCCGACTACATGCGGCCGGCCATCCGGCTGGCGGCCCTGATGGGCCTGAAGGTCATCTACGTCTTTACACATGACAGCATCGGCCTGGGCGAGGACGGTCCGACGCACCAGCCGGTGGAACAGTTGGCCGCGCTCAGGGCCATTCCCGGTCTGACGGTGATCCGTCCCTGCGACGGCAATGAAACCGCCGAGGCGTGGAAGGCGGCCCTGCGGTCGACCGGGCCGGTTGCCCTTGCCCTGACCCGGCAGGGCGTGCCGGTGCTGGATCGCTCTCTCCATGAAAAGGCCGACAACCTGGCCCGGGGGGCCTACATATTGAAAGATGCCCCCGGCGGCGCATCCGACCTCATCCTGATCGCCACCGGGTCCGAGATCCACATCGCCCTGAAAGCGGCAGAAAGACTGCATGAGAAGGGGATCAACGTCCGGGTTGTAAGTATGCCCTCCTGGGAGCTGTTCGACAGACAGGATGAGTCATATTGTCGTCAGGTCCTCCCCCCTGACATCAAGGCCCGGATTGCCGTTGAGGCAGGGGTCACGCAAGGCTGGCATCGCTATGTGGGGGATTCAGGGAAGGTTATCGGACTAAACCGGTTCGGAGCATCGGCCCCGAGCGAGGTCTTGTATGATAAATTCGGATTTACCCCCGAGCATGTGGTTGAAGCGGCCCTGGGCCTGTTGCAGAAGATGTGAATTCGATTCCGGCCCCTTGCCGGAAACCAGCCATTTCCTTCTTTGGCAGCTGCCACAGGCCGCCAGATGCCAATCCCTTTGCCAGATTCCCCCTGCCCGGTTCTACCCGGGGAAATCGCGGCAAGGGGATACCCCTCTCAACCCTTAAACCATCGACCCTCATCTCAGCCACCTTACGGCGTCGCTGCAAACGGTCAATCGCCCCCGAGGGCATCTGCCCTGCTCCGAAACGTTTTTAGTGTGCCCGTCGGGGCATTGCCCTGGAATTATGGTTGTCACACATGAATGACCCAGGACCTATCGAGCCTGGTGAGGCCCGTGAACGGTTACGCCTTGACAACCCGGATAAAGTGTTTATTGTTTTATTCAAAACTATTTTAGATTAGTCATATCAATTGGTTATATTATTTATTCCCCAGAGTGCGATCGTTCGGAATAAAGACGGCTGGAGACTGGGGAACATTCCGGCGCGACCAGGAGGAGAAGGACGGATGGATATACAGGAAATCACACGGAGGGTCGAAAAGGAGAGCCTGATAATCAGGCAGGTGATGGCAGGGATCGAGAAGGTGATCGTGGGCCAGAGGAACCTCATCGAGCGGATGCTGATCGGGCTATTGTGCGACGGCCATCTGTTGCTGGAGGGTCTTCCGGGGCTGGCCAAGACCACGGCCGTCAAGACCCTGGCCGCCTCTATCCGGACCACATTTCAGAGGATCCAGTTCACCCCCGACCTTCTCCCTGCAGATATATTAGGGACCCAGTTCTACCGGCCGGATACCTGCGGCTTCGAGATCAAGAAAGGGCCTATCTTTCATAATATCATTCTGGCGGATGAGATCAACCGGGCCCCGGCAAAGGTCCAGAGCGCACTCTTGGAGGCGATGCAGGAGCGGCAGATCACCATCGGCGAGACCACCTTCCCCCTCGCCCGCCCTTTTCTGGTCCTGGCCACTCAGAATCCCATTGAACAGGAGGGGACCTATCCCCTCCCCGAGGCCCAGATCGACCGGTTCATGTTGAAGATCAAGGTGGACTATCCGTCGGCCGAGGAAGAAAAGGAGATCATGGCGAGGGTCTATGCCGGATTGGATGAGGAGATGGAAGGGGTGGCGGAGGTGGAACAGATTCGTTTTGCCCAGGAGACCATGAAACAGATCCACATGGAGGATCGGATCATGGATTACATCGTGCGACTGGTCGCGGCCACTCGCCGACCGGAGCAGTTCGGCCTCGATATCGGGTCCATGATCAGCTACGGGGCATCGCCCAGGGCCTCCATCTGGCTCGGCATGGCAGCCCGCGCCCACGCCTTTCTGAGCGGCCGGGGATATGTGACGCCCCAGGACGTTAAGTCGATGGCCCCGGACGTGCTCCGTCATCGGATCATTCTCAGCTACGAGGCAGAGGCTGAAGAAAAGGAAACGGACGATCTGATAAAGATTGTGTTGGAACGGATCGAGGTCCCCTGATATGCTTTCAGAGGCGGTGTACAAAAAGATCCAGCGGTTCCACTTTACAACGAAGCGTAGGGCCAATGATCTCTTTGCAGGCCAGTACGAGAGCGCGTACAAGGGTCGGGGGATGGAGTTTGCCGAGGTAAGGGAATACCAGATCGGCGACGATATTCGGACCATCGACTGGAATGTATCGGCCCGGTTCGGCCACCCCTTTGTCAAGGTCTTTCACGAGGAGAGGGAACTGACCGTTATCCTGATCCTGGACCTCTCGGGCTCCCACCTCTTCGGAACCAGGGGAAAATTCAAGCGGGAACTGCTGGCCGAGGTGGCCGGCATGCTCGCCTTCCTGGCCATCCGCACCAATGACAAAGTGGGGGCCATCCTCTTCAGCTCAGGGGTGGAGAAATACATCCCCCCCAAGAAAGGGGCATCTCATGTATGGCGCCTGATCAAGGAGATCTTTACCTACGAACCCCGGGACCTGAACACCGATATTGACGCGGTCCTTACCTATCTAAACCGGGTGGCAAAACGCCACTCGATTGTCTTTCTGATATCCGATTGCATGGATACAGGCTTTGAGAGATCCATGAGGCTCACGGCCAAAAAACACGATCTGACGATCATCCAGGTGACGGACCCTGCCGAAGAGGTCCTTCCCGAGGTGGGACTGGTGGTCCTCAGAGATCCTGAAACCGGCGAGACCGCCCTTTTAGACACCCGCAGCAGACGCCTCAGGGAAAGGTGGCGGGTCTACCGCACAGAGCAGCGGGCATACCTGACCGACCTCCTGAGGCGGGCGGGGATCGATCATGTGGAGCTGACCACCGACGGCCCGGTGGTGGAACCCCTGACCCGGCTCTTTGAGATGAGGAGGCGGCGGCAATGAGGGGGACAAAGGGCGGCCGTTTCGAGTATATGGCCCTGGTCTGCCTGCTGCTATGCTTCCGGTCTGCCTGGGCAGGCGGGTCAGATCGCCCCGAGACCCTGTTGAAGGCCCGGTTTGTTCCTGATTCGGCCCAAGTGGGAAGCATGGTCGAACTCACGCTCGCCTACCGGCTCCCGGAAGGGTCCCAACTCCCCCCGGAGCCCCAGATCAAGGGCCTTGAGGGTCTCGCCGTGGAGGGCATTCAGAAGGGGAGTGGTGAAATTCGGTTCCGGATCCTGGTGGATCGTCTAAGCGAGTTCAAGACCGGTCCCCTCTCCCTGTCCTATCTGACCCGTGAAGGGAAGACGGAATTTCTGCAAACAGACCCAGTTGTCCTGACGGTCCTGTCAAACCTCGGGGACCGGCCGGAAGAGGCCCAACTGAAACCGATCTATGGGATTATCCCCACCCGCTCCGGGCTCATAAAGACCCTGCTCTGGGGCCTCGTGGCCCTGGGCGCCTGCGCGGCAGGTCTCGGCCTCTTTCTGTGGCTGAGAAGACGCCGCAAAAAGAGGGGCCTTCCTCGGGTTCAGGTCCCCCCGCACATCGCCGCAGAGAAGGAGATCCATGAACTGGCATCTCAGGGGATCTTTGAAAAAGGCCATGTTAAGGAATTCTACTTCCGGTTCTCTGAAATCCTGCGGCGCTATCTGGAATCCCTCAGGGGATTTCCTGCAGCGGAGTATACCACTCAGGAGATCGCCCTCTCGATCCAGGCCTCTGAGGACCGGCAGATCCTCCCCCTGCTGCAGGATGCGGACCTGGTAAAATTCGCCGACCTCAACCCGACGCCCGCCAAGAAAAGCGCCGAGATCGAGCAGGCCCTCGCATATATCCGAGAGACCGGATCTGCCTTTGAAAGGGATCATGGCGACCATAGCGTCCAGGGCCGGGTCATCAGATTTGGTCGGCGGCCGGCAATTCAGATTGAGGGGGCGGACCCATGATGTTTCGGTTTGCCTATCCGATCGTGTTTTTCCTCCTGATGGCGGTGGCCGTATGGATGGCCTTTGCATTCTGGCGGCGGCCTGCTGCCATCACCTACTCCATGACCTCCAGGATGGTTCGCATGGCCGGGGCGCGCAGCCGGATTCTGGTGAGGCTTCCCACGATTCTGAGAGGGTGCATCCTTGCCCTCCTGGTCCTGACCGCAGCCCGGCCCCAGCTTTACAACGTGTCGCGGGATGTCCGGTCTTCGGGTGTGGATATCATGCTCTGTCTGGATACTTCGGGCTCCATGGAGGCCCTCGATTTCAAACTGGGGGATGAACCGGTCACCCGGCTGACCGCTGTCAAAAAGGTGGTCAGCGATTTTATCAAAAAGAGAGAAACCGACCGTATCGGTCTTGTGGTCTTTGGCGAAGAGGCCTTTACCCAGTCGCCACTCACCGTTGACAAGGGCCTCCTGCTAGGGCTGGTGGACAAGATGAAAATCGGGATGGCCGGCGATCGAACGGCCATCGGGTCGGCCATCGCCATAGGCGGAAAGCGGTTGAAGGACCTGAAGGCCAAATCCAAAATCCTCATTGTCTTGACAGACGGCCGCAACAATGCCGGGGAGATACCTCCCCTGGCGGCCGCAGAGGCGGTCCGGGCAATGGGCGTCAAGATCTATACGATTGGCGTGGGCGGAAAGGGCCCGGCGCCCTTCCGGGTAAAGACCCCTCTGGGGACCCGCCTGATGCATCAGCGGGTGGATCTGGACGAAGATACGCTTAAAAAGGTGGCAGAAACCGGAGAGGGGAGATATTTCCGTGCCGCCGACAGCCGAGAGCTGTCAGAAATCTATGACATCATCGACCGGGCGGAAAAGACCGACGTCAAGGTCAAGGAATTTTTTCATTTCAAGGAGCTTTACGCCTGGTTCCTTGTCCCGGCGCTCATCCTGTTCGGCCTGGAGATACTGCTCAAGACCTGGATTCTGAGGGTGATTCCATGAACCTTGCGCACCCCTGGATACTCCATTTTCTATGGCTGGCACCCCTGACGGCCCTCCTCTTCATTGTCTATAACCGGCAGAAGACGCGGGCCATGGAACGATTTGCCGATCCTCCTCTCCTAAGTCGTTTGACAGGAGAAATTCAGAGGGGAAGAAGAATCCTCAGGTCCGCATCCCTGTTGGGGGCCCTCATCCTGATGATCCTGGCCCTGGCCGGCCCGCGATGGGGAAGTCATTACCAGGAGGTAAGTCAGAAGGGGGTGGACATCATGATCGTTCTCGATGTCTCCCGAAGCATGCTGGTGGAAGATGTAGAGCCGGACCGTCTGGAGAGGGCCAAGCGCGAGATTTCGGACTTCATTCGCGTGGTTCAGGGCGACCGGTTGGGGCTGGTGGCATTTGCAGGGGCGGCCTTTACCCAATGTCCCCTCACCCTGGACTACGGGGCCCTGGCCATGTTTCTGACTGCCCTGAGCCCGGATATGGTGCCGGCGCCGGGGACCGACCTGGGTGCGGCCCTTCAGACCACCATGTCTTCGTTTGACAGCACGTCCGAGACCGACAAGGTCATCCTCCTTATCACAGACGGCGAGGACAACGAGAACCGGGGACTTCAGGCGGCCAGGGAGGCGGCCAAAAAAGGGATCAAGATCTTTGTGTTCGGGATCGGGGACCCGTCCGGGGGCCCCATCCCTTCGGCCAACGGAAAAGGCGGTTTCAAAAAGGACGAAGAGGGACAGTTGGTCCTGTCCAGACTGAATGAAGCGGGACTGAAGGAGATCGCCTCAGCGACCGGTGGGACCTATGTCCGGTCAATGGCCGGCGACATGGATCTGGATATCCTCTATTTTGAGGGGATCAAGCAGAGGACAGAGGCCGCCGACCTCAAGAGCGGCAAGATAAAGGTCTACGAAGAACGGTTTCCCCTTTTTGTGCTGGCCGCCTTTATCTTGCTGCTGCTCGAAGGCCTGATTGGTGAGGTGGGAAAGGAGCGGAAGTAAGTGTGGCTTGGGGAGTTGGGGGTGGGGAGTTGAGAAGAAAGGTTAACAGGGGGTGGGGCGGAATATTCCTGACGATGGTGATTATCGGCACAGGCATGTTTCCGGTCTCGCCGGCCCAGGGGGCCGAGGACCCGGACGAGTTGTACAGGGAGGGCCGGTTTGCCGAGGCGCAGAAGATCTATGCCCACTCAGACATGGATCATCCCAAGGACCTGAGATATCGATATAACCGGGGGTGCGCCGATTATCAGGCCGGCGACTACAAGGGGGCCATGGCCGCATTTTCCAGCGTGTTGAGAAGGGCTGAAGACAAAAAGATCCGTTTCAGGGCGGCGTACAATCTGGGCAATGCGGCCTTCAAGCAGGGGGATGCCGCCTCCGCAGCCGAGTATTACCGGCAGGCCATCCGGATCGATCCGGACCAGGAGCATGCGCGGCACAATCTGGAACTCGCCCTCAGGAAACTGGAGGCCCAGAAAAAGAAAAAGGAGGAGGAAAAGAAATCGTCCGGGCAGGAGGAGGAAAAGAAGGCGCCGCAAAGGGAGGGTGAAAAGGGTAAAGGCCAGGAGAAGTCCTCCCCGGATAGGTCGTCTGAAAAGGATGACGATCAGCAAAAGGAACGCGACAAGAAAAGCGCTGGGACCACGCCCGAAGAAAAAAAAGGTGGGGATGAAGGGGAAAAGCCCGGACAGGATCAGGACCAAAAGCCTGACGACGAGTCCCCCAAAGACTTGTCAGGAGATTTGAAGCCCCGTGAGGCCTTACCTGAACCGTCTGAAGAACCGGAGGGCGTCCCCCCGGCCGTCTCGTTGATGGACAAGAAAAGGGCGGAGGCCCTTCTGGACAATGTAACCGAAGATCGTGCCAAATTCCTGCGGCTTCAAATGCCTGAAGGAAGCCGCCGCGGGGTTGTGTCGGGAAAGGATTGGTAGGATGAAGAAGCTTGTACTGTTGTTAGCGTTTTCCATGGCAATGCTGGGGCCCTCGAACGCCTACGCAGATGTCTCGGTCTCACTGACTCTGGACAGGCAGGAGGCAACGCCGTCTGATTCCATACTAATGGTGGTCAGTGTGTCCGGCGCCAGGCAATGCGACGCCCCGCCTGTCATAGAGGGACTGGATCGGTTTCGCGTGACCCAGGGGGGGAGTTCGAGCCGGGTGGAGATCATCAACGGCAGAATCCGTTCAGGGGTCGACTATACCTATTATCTCACGCCCTCACAGCCGGGGACCTTTCAGGTCGGACCGGCCAGGGTCCAGGTGGACGGCGAGATCTTCGAGAGCAACACGGCCCCCTTGACCATTGTAAAAGGCATATCTTCGGTATCTCCAGGCAGGGGACCTATTTTCCTGACGGCGGTCCTCTCATCAAAAAAGGCGTATGTCGAGGAACAGGTCCTGTACACGCTCAGACTTTACCTGAGGACCAGGGTCGCCAATATCTCTCTTGAGCTTCCGGAGCAGGACCATCTGACCTTCCAGCAGTTGGGCAAGCCGAAGGAATACCAGGGCGTGTTGGACGGGCATACCTGCCAGATCGTAGAGGTCACCTATGCGGTGATGGGCCTTAAGGATGGGGATTACTTTATCCAGCCCGCCCAGATGGATATGACCGCCTATGAGTCCGGGCAGCAGTCCAGACGGGGATTTTTTGACGACCCATTTTTCTCAGACCCGTTTTTTAGAACGGGCCAGCCGGTGAGCGTCTCCAGTGAACCGCTTGAACTGAAGGTCGTACCCCTCCCCGCAAAGGGAAAACCGGAGGGTTTCAGCGGGCTCGTGGGCAGCTTCACCATAGCCTCTGAGCTGGCGCCGGCCAAGATACGGGCGGGTGAATCCGCTACCCTGACCGTGCGGGTGAGCGGCAGGGGAAACGTCCGCCGCATCCCGGACCTCAAGATGCCATCTCTGGATTCGATGAAGATCTATGCAGACCAACCGGTTTTTACGGCAGCCCACGATCTCAACGGCCTGGCCGGTTCCAAGATAATGAAATGGGCCATTGTGCCCGAACTGCCGGGCGATTATAAAATCCCTCCCCTGTCTGTCAGTTTTTTCGATCCCAAGGCAGGTGAATATCGGATCCTCCAGAGCCCCCGACACTCCCTGGCCGTTATACCGGGAAAGGGAAAAATGATCATGGTGGAGGCGGGAGAAGACAGGCATGACGGGGCGCACAGGCCCGAAAAACAGGAGATTCGCGAGGTCGGGCACGATATCCTTCCCCTGCACACCTCTGTCAGAGATATAGGAACCCGGTCGTGGGCACGAAACAGGGGACTGTTTCTCTGGGCCGTCCTTCTCCTGCCGGTCTTTGTTTATGTGTCGACATTCCTGGGATTGCGGCTCCAGAAACGGTCGCTCCAGACCCTGCCTGCCCAGCGGGCGAAACGGGCGGCCCGACATCTGATCCGTCAGTGCCGGCAATACGAGGGAAACGATGCAGAACGCCTGAGCCTGGTTGTAAGGGATTATTTCAATGACCGTTTCGGCCTGGCCCTGGCCTCCCTCACGCCTGAGGATGCGGCTGAAATTTTGGCATCGAAAGGGGTGGCGCCGGAAACTGCCGGAAGGCTTCGGGATGTCTTACAGACGATCGAAAACGCTATCTATGCGGGCAAGGGCCAGGGGGCGGACAGCTTCGGCCAAGAGATCCCCGGGATCGTCCGGGAGATCGAGAGGGAGATCCGGTGAGAAAAAGGATCTGCTTGACCATAGCCGTCCTTGCGGCAGGGCTCTCGGCCATGTCAGTCGTCTGGGCTGAAACCGGATGGGAGGAGGCGTTTTTCAAGGCAAACCAAGCATACCGGGAGGGTCGTTTTCAGGAGGCGATAGACGGGTATCTTGATCTCATCCGTTCGGGGAAGGAGGGAGGGCCGGTCTATTACAACCTGGGCAACGCCTATCTCAGGTCAGACCAGCTCGGCCGGGCCATCTGGGCCTATGAACGGGCCTTTTTGCTGACGCCGAGGGACCCGGATCTCCGGTTTAATCTCTCTCATGCACGGGATCAGACCCGGGACGCCATCGGAGATCCCCGGGGGTCCATCGAGACGGTATTTTTCTGGCTGAGGTCATTCAGTCTCCGTGAGCTGTTCGGGGGCTTTGCCGTCTTGAACCTCCTCTTCTGGTCCGTCCTTGTCATTCGGTTTTTCAATCGGTCGGAATGGCTCTACTATCTTTTTTTGTTCGTCATCTCATTATGGTTTGTTGCAGGGCTCTCTTTTGGGCTGAAATATTACCGGGTCAGCAGTGACGACCAGGCTGTCGTCCTTGAGAAAGAGGTCGATATCCTGGCCGGACCTGACACGGCCGATACCGTGCTTTTCAAACTCCACGAGGGAACGGTGGTACACCATGAGAGATCAGAGGATGGATGGTGCCTGATCCGTGTATCTGACAAGAACCGGGGCTGGGTAACGGCAGAGGCCATCAGCCGGATCTCGGGCGAGGCCCCGGGGCCGAATTGAGAGCTGCCTCGGCCCTGCATCAGCATCCCAACGTCTGACGGATGCATCCGCCGATTCGTCTGTTCCCCTCCGATGTCTCTGCTCCGAAGGCCTGTTCCCGCGTCAAGGGTTGACTGAGAAGAACACGGGATCGCATGTTTGCGCGCAGCCCGCAAACATGCTGATCGCGGGCATCACATCCATCAGGCGAGGGTATTTTCCGGCCAGCCCTTCTGGATGTCGTAGCCCTCGGCCGACTCGATGGCGGTCAGTGCCTGAATGGAGGCCTTATGGTCCCACGAGGCCTTGTAATTGGCATAGATCCAATCGGTCATGGCAGTATGAAAGGCGAGCACATCCGCCTTTGTCATGGGGATGTTTTGGTTGTCCGATGACCGCCAGGCAAAACCGTCCGGCAATGCAGCGTCGGCCGCGGCCATTCTGGCTGCGACGGCAGTCAGGTAGCAACGGCTCCTCTCACTGCTGTCAAAGGGGTTTCCCCTGAAGACAACCCCTCCCTCTATCTTTTTGGCGCGCAGGGCATTGACCTGGCTGCACCGTTTTTGAACCACCTCATCCAGGGTGATCAGCACATCATGGATCACGGCCATGAGGGCCTCAGGTTCGATCGGCTTTTCCAGGAATGCATCGGGACTGGAGTCGATGAACCGGTTCAACACCTCTTCTGTGGGTTTTTCGCCCAGCGATTCAATATCTTCATGGAAGTCTCGCAGCTCGGCCAGGTGCTTCAGGAACCCGCCCTCGCCGGTGAGAATGATGACAGGAATATCTTTGTATTCCGGCAACTTCTTGAGTTCGTTGAACACAAATATACCGCTTTTCTTGGGCATTCGCAGGTCCAAGAGGATCAACCCGGGGGAGACCTCCGCTACTTTGGCAAGTCCTTCTTCGCCGTCAAAGGCGCTGTAAATGTCATCAAAACCGTTTTCTTCCAGTATGGTGGTCAAATAGCGGACATTTTCCTTTTCATCATCAATGATCAATACCCTTGTTCTTTTCATGATTCCCTCCTTGTATAAATTTTGACTTAAGAGTCTCCCTTTTCTTGACAACCGCTCTTTCCGATGCTACGAAATTGCATAGAGCACTTGAGGGTTTCAGCGTTCACGTTGAGCCTGCGATGGTTTGCCGTTTTTGTTGAACATCCCGGCCCCATCCCATGTTGTGACAACCGGCAGGGGCTGTTATTAGAGCCGTCACATGTCCATTGCATATCCGGTAATCCCCATATCGATCACGGCCGTCCTTTCCCTGGAGTCATACCGGGTAAGGGTTGGATCTGCCTGGATAACCGGCAATCTCCTCTTTCGGGCCCAGTCTTCCGGCCGGGACCTGCTGAGCGGGATGGAGCGCTGGGCGCGCGCCGTTGATGCCGTTGGCCGCGGCTATATCCTCTACCCGGCGGACCACCCTAAAGCGGTAAGTCTGGTGATCCAGCCCCTGAACAGTCACTACTGCTTTGAGGTGTTTCCCTGCAATGGGATTACAGCCGAAAGAGGCCACGAAACGCAAGACATGTTGAAACCCCAGGGATTGTGAAGCACACCTTCAGCGTCAACGGATCGCAACACCTCCCCAATTCCTGAATCCCTCAATTCCCAAATCCCTCAATTTTTCATTCTATATCCTCAATTCGTATTGTAAAGACCGAGCCCTTCCCAGGCGACGATTCGACCGAAATATCCCCCCCGTGCTCGGTTACCAGTTTGTCTGTCACACACAGGCCCAATCCTGTGCCGCGGCCCTCTTTGGTGCTGAAAAACCGGGAGAAGAGTTTGGTCCGGGTCTCTTCGGTCATCCCCACACCGTTGTCAGCGACAACAAAGCGAAGATCTCCTTTCCCCCGTTTTACCAGGACGTCAACCGTAGGAATCTCTCCTGCCGGATAAGATTTTTCCCTGCACGCATCCACGCCGTTGGAAATGAGGTTCAAGAGGGCGCGGCCGATGGTCTCAGGATCTAATCTCACCAAAGGCCCCTCTTCCCCGCTGTAAGAAATGCTGATCCCTCCCTGTTGCGCGGCAGTTGCAACCAGGTCAACGGTCTCTCGCACCAGTTTCAGAGGATCCGTGGGGACACGGGTCGGTTTTCTGTCGCGGCAATAGTTGAGCATGTCCAGGCTGAGCCTGCTGATCTGTTCGATCCCCTTCTGGACAGATCCCCAGCCTTCCTCCACCAGCTTTTCATCGTTCCGCTTCAGGCCCACGTTCAGCATGTAGGAACCGCCCTTGAGTCCATTGAGGACATTCTTGATGCAGTGGGTGATCCCTGCAACAGTCTCCCCTACCGCCGCAAGGCGTTCCTGCTCCATGAGCTGTTGGCGCAACCGGTTTTCTTCGGTGACGTCCCTGCTGATCCCCACGGTTCCTAATATGCGGCCATCGCTGTTTCTCAACTGCGACAGGGAAAGGCTGACTTGCACCTCATCGCCACCCTTGGAAACAAGCGTTGCAGGAAAGTTGTTCACCGCGCCCCGGGTTTTCACCTCGCTCATCAGCTTCCGGCGTTCGTCCGACACCTTCCACAACTTGTCAATGCCCGCACCGATGATCTCATCCCGACTGTAGCCCAGCATCCGCTCGCCTGCAGGGTTGAAGGTGACGATGCGGCCCTTGAGATCGGTGGTAATGATCATGTCGGAGGAATGGACAAGGATGTTTTCCAGGTATTCCTTATGCTGTCGTACCGCTTCCTGGAGTTCGATTTCCTCGGTCATATCCCTCGCCATAATGGCGAACGATACCATCTCCCCCTGGTCGTTCAGGATGGGGAAGCGGACCGTATGGAAGTGGAAGGTCTGCCCATTGACCGTCATTTTCTCGTTGAAAAAGAGGGTCCGTTTTTGATCAAGTACCTGTTGATCGTGGGCCGCCATGGCCCTGGCAAGAGGGGCCTTGAATATCTCCGCATCGGTCTTGCCGATCGCCGCATTGCGGGGCATCCCGATGTAGTGAACCGTGGCAGGGTTGACATAGAGGTAGCGGCCTTCCAGGTCCTTGATACAGATAATATCCTGGGCCGACTCTAAGAACTGACGAAGTTTCTGCTCCCCCTCCCGCTGCACCTGCTGTTTTTCTGTTTCAATCTGGACCAGGTCCCACAACAGGCGGGCCCCCCGGTGGTCGATGGAGCTGATATCCAGGGGCTTGGTGCGGATGATTTGTTCCCGCACCTCATTCGACCCGGTTAGCTCGATGAGGAGATTCAACCCGGGGATGTCATATAACTTCTTGAAATCGGTGGTAGTAAATATCCCCATCGCTTGGGCGCGGGAGATGCCTGGGGCAGTGGGGGATCGATCGGCAACGCCCACGATCTCCATATTCAACCGGCTGAGCCGTTCCTGGCTCAACAGGATCAGGAGATCGTCACAGGCCTTGCCGCCGCCGATAATGGCAGCCTTGAGCGGCACCTGGGACTGGGCCCCTCTTCGAATCACCGAGGACGTGGTTACATCCTGGTTTGAATCTCTATTCCGGTCCACTCGTTTTTGCCTCCCCATCCAACAATCCAGGCACTGGGCGGCCTGGCGTAATCCTGAAAGATCTCCTTTGGATTTTCCCGGCGGTCCACCACAGGGGCCAGCGACAGCTTATTTTCAAGGAGAATTTCAACGGCCTCCTCAACTGTATAACCAACAGGAATGGTGATCGGGTCTTTGGTCATGATATCCTGGATCTTGATTTTGGAGATCAGGTATAAAAGCTCGTGAATATTCAACGTATTGGCATCGGAGGCAGACGCCCTTTTCAGATCCCTGTCCGTCACTACACCCACCAGCTTCCGCTGTTTCATAACCGGCAGTCCTCTGAAATGATGTTCCTTCATAAGTCTGGAAGCGTCCGCCATAGAGTCATTTACATCGACCGTGATCACCTCTTTGCTCATCCAGTTTTTGACTAACATGGCTATGCCTCCTTTCTTTAGTGAGTTCATCATAGTTGCTTATTTTATCCTAAAAACATGCAAGATGTCACCCGGAAATCGTAAACAATGATTTGTTCGGGCCTTTTGAGATTTTAGAATTGTCTCTTTTTGCAGATTGTAAAGCACAGCATGCGGGACACAGGGTCCGGGTGATCCGGGCCTGGCCGAGACGCCGACCCCAATGGGAACTCGGTTTTTGACGATCCCATAGAAAGGTGTTAAAATAGATTTTTGCCGTCTTTGAACCGCCCAAAGGGACTCAGAACCAATTGCCCTGTTTGGCCGCACATCAGGAGAGCGTCTCATCCGATCTGCCGTGTGGAAACAGAGTAGGGAACCAAAGTGGGCTGCCATGGCATGGATACTCTCCCAGGAAAGGATAGTGTTTGATGAGCGTTTCCGACATGCTCCTCCCCTGTGAAATCGTGGAAGGGCTTGATACAGAGATCTTCGGCAGAAAAGAGATCATCCATTTCAGAGAAACAGATTCGACCAATGCCAGGGCCAGGGAACTGGCTGACCAGGGCGCCCCCGAGGGGACCCTGGTAGTAGCCGAAAGGCAGACGCAGGGAAGAGGAAGGAAGGGAAGGACCTGGTTTTCGCCTCCTGGCGCCGGCATTTATGCCTCCCTCATCCTGAGACCCTCCATGCCGCCCAATGAGGCAACGAGGATAACCTTCCTGACCGCGGTTGCCGCGGCCGAGGTCCTTCTCCATCTGACAGACTTGGATGTGAGGATCAAATGGCCCAACGATATCCTTGTTAACGGAAGGAAGGTCGCCGGCATCCTGACGGAAATAAGCACAGAGAGGGGGGCTGTGGATTACGCTGTGGTCGGCCTGGGGATGAATGTCAATACCCCGGCCTTTCCAGACGACATCCGCGAGAGGGCCACCTCCATTTTGATCGAAACAGGGAAACGATTTCCGAGGACAGACCTCCTCAGAGAATATCTGAGACGGGAGGAGGCATACCTCAGACGGTTGCGGACATCCGGGTTTGAGCCGATTCTAAAGCGTTGGAAAGAGCTGGCAGACACCATCGGCAAGGAGATCAGGGTCGAGATGATGGATAGGACCTATGTTGGATGGGTTGAGGATATTAATTCGGAAGGCATTTTAATTCTCAAAGACAGGAAAGGGGTATCTCACAGGATACTGTCAGGCGATGTCGTCCTCCTGTGAGTCATGCACATGAAACAGAAGGGCTTATCCCCTCGGGGAATGATTTATGCGTCGGTCTTCGGCGCTGTGACCGCGGCAGGGGCCTATATGATGATCCCCGTCCCTCCGGTGCCCATTACCCTCCAAACTTTTTTTCTCTATGTGGCTGCAGCCCTCTTGGGGGGCCGGCTGGGGGCATTGAGCCAGGTGGTGTATCTTCTGATCGGGATAATCGGGCTTCCGGTTTTTGCCGGAGGCAAGGCCGGCATGGGGGTCTTGCTCGGCCCTACGGGCGGTTACCTCCTCGGATTTGTTGCCGGGGCCTATGTAATCGGAAGATTGGTGGAAATGAGAAGAGAGCCAGGGCCTGCCTGGTTCGCGCTCGCAATGGGTGCAGGTACGGTCGTGATTTACCTGCTGGGCGTGATTCAACTGATACTGATTGCAAGGTTTTCCATGAACCAGGCGATTACCGTGGGGGTCCTCCCCTTCCTGATCGGGGATGCCCTCAAGATCGGCGTCGCCGTCCTCATAACGGTGAAATTGAGGAGTCGGTTAGGGGTCCATGAATTGAAGATCATGCGTGGGTAGTCCTGCATGCGCATCTCGAAACCGATTTCCTTAATTTGACGTTTTGAAATAACAGGTTGAAATGAAAAAGTTACTTTTGAACATGCTGATCTGCCCTGCCTGCCTTCCGGATGAAGCCGCCCTCGACAGCAGGGCCATCGATGAGCAGGGGGAAGATATCCTGGAGGGTTCGTTATCATGCCCTCAATGCGGCAATATCTACCCGATTCGGGATGGCATCGCATTCCTTGACCCGGGACCTCTTCAGACAGGGGCGAAATCCGACCTGCCTGCCGTGCTTACGGCACAGGCAGGTTCCAAATATGAGACTGCCCCGGTCCTGTCATCATACCTGTGGAGCCATTACGGGGATATCCTGGGTGATCCGGAGGCAACCCCTGCCTATCGTGAATGGGCAGACTTGATGCGCCCTCATTCCGGGATGGCCGTTGACGCCGGATCTGCGGTGGGGCGTTTTACCTTTGAAATGAGCTTGAAGAGCGACTTTGTCGTCGGCGTGGACAATTCCCTTTCGTTTGTTCGATCCGCACGGAAGTTGATGATGGATCGGCGCATGAAAATTGATCTGAAGGAGGAGGGATATCTCGTAAAGGAATCAGTCCTCTCCCTGCCCGAGGCATGGGACAGCCGCAAGGTGGAATTTATTGTGGGAGATGCCCAGGCCCTCCCCTTTCCGACCGGGCTCTTTTCATCCCTTGCCTCTCTGAATCTGATCGACAAGGTCCCGGTCCCTGTCCGGCATATGAAAGAGATGCACCGCCTGGCCGCGGAACAGAATGCCCAGATTCTCTTCTCCGACCCCTTTTCATGGTCCGCAGAGGTGGCGGATGAGAAAGAGTGGTTGGGCGGCGTCCCCACCGGACCCTACGCCGGTAGGGGCATGGAAAATATCATGGCCCTTCTGACAGATAAAAAAAACGGGTGGTCCCCTCCCTGGAAAATCGAAAACCATGGACACATCTGGTGGAAAATACGGACCCATGCCAATCACTTTGAACTCATTCGAAGCTGTTTTGTGAAGGCTGTCAGATGACAGGGAGACGGGTGAACCTTTGAAAGTGACTAAAGTGGGGAGTGGGGAGTGGGGAGTGCCTGGAGTGGGTATGGGGGGTGAATGGGAAATAAGGTGAAAGCAGAAAGCACCCAGTCTCAAATTTCTAACACCCAGCACCCAGTATCCAGTTTCATCCGAGGGAATTTTCATGAAAAAAGATACCGTCTGTCGCCTCTGTTCATCGTGCTGTCCCGTCGAGGTGGTGTTGGAAGATAACAGGTTGATAGCCGCTGTGAGAAAATCTTTTTCTCCTTCAGGGGAACGCTCTTCCTGCCCAAAGCTCAAGGCCGCGGCCGACATTGTATATTCCCCGGACAGGTTGAAAAAACCCCTTGTGAAAGAAAGAGGGGCCGGAATCGGCTTCAGAGAGGCCTCGTGGGATGAAGCCCTTGATATGGTTGCCGACCGGTTTCAGTATTTCAAGAAAGCCCACGGCGCGGAATCCGTATGCTGGTTGCGGGGGATGGCCGCAGACTGGGGCGCACCATGGGATTATGTCAACCGACTCATGAACCTTTTCGGCTCGCCCAATGCCATCGGGAACGGGTCTGTCTGCCATGTGGCGCGCGAAATGGCCCATGTACTCACCTATGGAGCTATGACAGCTTCAGATCACAAGAATTCAGGATGTATTATTGTCTGGGGAAAAAATGACCGGGACACCAACCCGGCCGCATTCGAAGGGATCCGCTATGCAAAGGAGCGTGGCGCAAAGCTTATTGTCGTAGACCCGGTCCGCACCGAACTGGCGGCCATGGCGGATATCTGGCTCCAGATAAAACCAGGCTGCGACGGCCTGCTGGCCATGTCCATAATCCACGAAATCATATCCAATGGGCTTTATGACCAGGACTTTGTCAAAGAATGGACCGTTGGATTTGACTCCCTGAGAAAGGCAGCAACCGCATATCCGGCTGAAGCCATTGCCCGGCGCATTTGGCTGGCCCCGGATGCGATCAAGGCTGCTGCCCGTCTATATGCCACACGCGGGCCGGCCTCCATTATTGAGGGAAACGGTCTCGACATGCAGCTCAATATCTTTGACAACACCCGGGCGGTCTGCTTTCTGAGGGGGCTGACCGGGAATCTCGACAGGCCCGGCGGCGATCTGATCCCGCAGCCGATTCCGGTGAGAAATATCCAGATGAAGGATCGTCTGCCCAAAGATGTCAAACCGATCACCTGCGACTATCCCCTGTTCAACGAATTCCACGAGACCTGGGGCCGGCATGTCCAGTCCTGTGTGATCGACGCCATCCTGGATGGAAAACCTTACCCCGTCAAAATGCTGGTGGTCCAGTCTGCCAATCCGGCGGTGACCATGACCGACTCCAATAGGGTAGCGCAGGCACTTGAACGGCTCGAATTCCTGGTGGTCATCGATCCGTTCATGACCCGGACGGCACAGTTCGGCCATGTGGTCCTCCCCGCAACGAGTTGCTTTGAAAAGACCCAGTTGAACCGGGCCTTTCTGCGCAATAACCCGGTGGTTCTCCAGAACCAGGTGATCAACTGGGTAGGCGAGAGCTGGCCCGACTGGAAGATCACCTTTGAACTGGCAAGGAGGCTGGGGCTGGAAAAGGAATTCCCCTGGCAAAGCGCAGAGGAGGCCATCGATTATCAGTTGAGGCCTGCAGGCATCACCGTGGATATGTTGCGAAAAAGCCCTGGCGGGATCCGTGTGGAGGACATCGCCCATGAAAAGTACACAACCAAGGGCTTTGATACCCCGTCAGGCAAGATGGAGTTTTATTCCAGGACCCTTGAAAAAAATGGATATCCTCCTGTCCCCTCTTTTGACGGCGATGCGGAAAACCAGATCAGCTTTTACAACCAAAAAGACGAGTTTCCTATCCTGGGCATCAGCGGGGCCCGATCACGCTGTTTCACGCATTCCCAGTTCAAGTTCGTCCCATCTCTTTTAAAACACGAGAAGGAGTGCGCCATCGATATCCATCCCGCTGATGCCCGTGAAAAGGGGATTTCCGATGGAGACACGGTCAGAGTGGAGACGCCTCGGGGTCATATCACGATGAAGGCGAGGATCTCCGATGTGGTTCATCCGGGCGCCATTCGGATTGCCTGGGGATGGGGCGAGTTCAGCCCCGACTACAATCTCAACAACCTGACCGATGATGACCGGAGAAGCAGGGTCACCGGAACCCCGTCCAATCGGAGCTTCATGTGCAGGATAACCAAGGTGACTCCCTGACAGAACAAAAAAGGCCGGTTTCTGGAAACCGGCCTGATGCAATGAAATCACGATGGTAGGCACGAAGGGATTTGAACCCTTGACCCCTACCGTGTCAGGGTAGTGCTCTCCCCCTGAGCTACGTGCCTAGAACCTATAATTTTTACCATTCCATGGCGGATATGTCAAGATGTATATTCAATTCGCACCAATTCTCATTTATGGGTTCCTCGACTTCAAAAAAGCTCCGAGGAAAAGTGCTCCTTTTTGTCGAAGATCGGGCTGCTTTTGGGCGGGGAAAGGACGCCCTGAGCAGGGGTCTTTGAGAATTCAAACTCGCAGTTAAATAATCGCTCCATTTGGATTTGAAAAAATCCGGCAGAGGCGTTATGATGGCAAAAAAAGCAAGGGGGTGTATATTAATGAAAAAGATACTCTTTTTTGCGGCATGCGTGGCCATGGCGGGACTTTTCCTGTCCCCGGCCTACGGGGCGGAATCTCTCTGGGTTGCATCCGAGGGCGCCAAACTCAAGACCGAGCGCTCGGCATCGTCCGGGACCGTCTCAGAGCTGCCCGTGGGCACAGAGTTGAAGGTCCTGAAATCGGAAAACCGGTGGTACCAGGTTCGGATCGCCTCCGGGAAGGAAGGATGGATCTACCGGGGCAAGGTCTCGGATGTCCCCCCTCAAAAGGAGACCCAGGAAACGGGCAACCTGTTTGCAGGGATGCAGGGGAGCAGCATCAGCGCGGATGAGGCCCAGACCTCACGGAGCATCCGTGGGCTGTCCAAAGAGACCGAGCAGTATGCCAAACAGCGCGCCACGCCAGAGGCCTATCAAAAGGCACTGGAGGAGGTCCTGGCCACGAGGGTGACTCCCAAGGACTTAGAGGTTTTTCTACGCAACGGAAAGATCGCAGAGTATGCTCAGTAAGCGACGGATATATTGGGGTGCGGTTTAAATGCACGAACCCCGTTGAGTGGTCGAGTAGGTGAGTGGTTGACGAGTCAACCACTCAACGATTTGACGAATAGAGAATGGAGAATGGAGAAGAAAAATGAAGAAAAACGTTCTCACAATGTGCATGATTGCCTGTTTAGGGTCGATGGTCTGCCTTTTCGGCCCCCCTGCCGCTGTTGGCGATGGGACTGACGATCAACCCCTCCGCCTTGCAGGGCTCCTCGACAAGCTGATGGACCCCAAATCAAAAGAGCGCCAGATCGTTCAGGGCGTCGGCTCCATACTTGGGTCTACCTCGGAAATCGACTATCAGTCGGAACAGACCATCGGCGAAAGCCTCGCGTTGGAGGGGTTCCGGCGGTACGGCATGCCGGTCAAGGATGCCGACCTCCAGAAATACATCAATCTGGTGGGGAACGCCGTAGCCCGCAACTCGCTCCGGCCGGCGATCCCCTACGCCTTCGTAGTGGTGGACAGCCCCCTCCAGAACGCCTTCAGTTGTCCTGGCGGCATCATCTTTATCAGTTCGGGCCTCTTGAAGAGCATCCGGGACGAGGCCCAGTTAGCCGGTATTTTGGCCCACGAAGTGGCCCACGTGGGGCACAAACATGCCCTTCAATCCATCCAGCGGGCCCGGTTTTTCCAGGGTGTGGGCAAGATAACCTCAGCGACCATGAAGGGGGAGAAGGGAAAGGAATTTGAAAATATGATCGGGAGCCTCCAAAACACCCTCTTCGACAAGGGGCTGGACCAGAATATGGAATTCGAGGCCGACAAGAGCGCTATGGAAACAGCCTACCGGACCGGCTATGACCCCGAGGGTATCATCGAGGTGCTTCGAGAACTCAAAAAAATCGAGGCCCGGTCTCAGAAACAGGGCTCCTGGTTTTCGACTCATCCCCCGCTGAGTGAGCGGATACAGAGATGTGAGGCGGAGATGAGCCGATATCCCGATGCAAAGTCCCTGGCTCGCCTCCCGGCCCGATACAAGAAAGTGAACCCCAATGCTCGTTGACCGGCGCGGGTGTATCCAGCAGATGGATTGAATGATCGGATTGAGAATATGGTTTTCAATTCCTCAATCCCTGAATCCGCAATTCCGGTTTGTCAGGGTTAGTAGGGGATAAGGCCCTAAGGGTCTAAAGTTGAGAAGCACCAACCAGAGCCAGATTTTGCGAGGTATATCTTGGACGCAGCGGCAAGAGAGGCCACCGGATATCTTCAGGCGTACTATGATTTCAGGGAATCAGTCGATTTTACACAGGGCGGGTTCCTGCCGGACCTTGACAATCTAATCTGGTATCTGCTTATCGGTGTGCCCCCGGTCCCTGCGGACGAGGATGATTCAGAGGAAGGGAAGCTCGCGGCCCTGGACCAGCGACTGAATATCCTGAAGGCGGTATTCGTGGAGCTGAACCGGAACATGCCCGACCTCTTTCTGGATCAGGGCCTCGCCATCTATGATAAGGCCGGAGAAAGCGCCCGGGATATGGTCAGAGTCGCTATTGTAGAATAGGCGCACGGCGGTTCAGCTATTAAGTTGTTAAGCCGTTGAGCCCCACAGCCACTTATCAGACATCAGCTCATAAGCCATCAGCTATGAGCTATCAGCCATGAGCCCGCATCCCGCATCCAGGTTCCAGAAATGCGTCTGCCCATGGTCCAGGTGCACCAGCCGATCGGTAAGACCTGCCCGATCCAGCTCCCGCCTCAGCTCCACTGGAGGAAGATAGACCGGTTCGTCGCCTAAGCGAAAAGTTCCCCAGTGGACAATGAGGAGTTTTTTGGCCCGGAGTTCCTGAAAGGCCTGCACGGTTTCCTGTGGGTTTATGTGACTCGGGGCCATGAACCAGCGGGGTTCGTAGGCCCCCAGGTTGAAAATGGCCAGGTCGATGGAAAAGGCCTCTCCGATCTCGGCGAAACGGTCGAAGTAGGCCGTATCGCCGGAGATGTAGAGGGTCGGTCCCCCGGCGGTTTCGATCAAAAATGACCCCCACAAGGCCCTGTTGGGACCTGTCAGGGGGTTTCGCATGGTCCAGTGATTGCAGGGAAGAAGCGTGATTTTACGCTTCCCGTCTTCAAAGGAATCAAACCAGTCCAGAGGTGTCCGTCGCCTCATCTCCAGGTCGTCAAAAATATCCTCATATCCCAATGGGCTGATCAGGTGGGTGTCTCTGTCCAGAGTCCCTAAGGACGCTGTATCCAAATGGTCGTAATGACCATGGGTGATCAGCACATGATCCGGCCTCGGCATCAGGGCCATATCAGAAACGATGGGGGTGCAATCTTTTATGAACCAGGTGAGATCGAAAAAAATCGGGTCCACCAGGATGGTCTGATCCATGTCCTTTATCATGAGCCCGGAGTGCTTGATAAACGTAATGGAAAGCCCGTTGTCCTGGCTTACCCTATTCCAGTCAATAGATACAGGGACCACCCGCTCCCTGGCGTAATCATCCGTGAACCGGTTTTCGCTGAAGAGCTTCCATTGAAGGATCTCCCAGAGGTTCTTGCTGCCCGCCTCCCCAAAGGGATTGAGAAAGTGATCGTTGCCATGATGGAGCTTCCTCCGGGCGATTTCTCTGAGACTGAGGCCCCTAAACCGGTCCCCACCCCGGTCCAAATCGCCCCCTGCCCTGGTATGGCTGGGAAGCGCCCCGCATGAAAAGAACTGCGCCATGACGATCATTTTGCCCCATTGAAGGAGTCGCTTTATAAGATTTCGGCGGGTCATAAGGTTGCAGCTTCACTTCTATGCTAAAATCTTGACAGATTAATTCCTTTTTCGGAATTCATGCGTCAGCCTTTTAGCCCCGCTTATAAGAGGGGATATTGATCAATTGGTGTTCTTACCC
>CAYPDL010000003.1:0-52555 GCA_964409475.1 uncultured Desulfobacteraceae bacterium
AGCCAAGGTCTTGCGTCCTTTGGGAAAGAGACCCCCACCGGCCCTGTCATGTTGCTCCGCCTTCTATCAAGAGGCTAAAGAGTTACTCAATAATCAATTCCTCAGTCCACTTCCATTTCCACAATTGATAATTCCTGACCGGACACGGTCTCGATATCGCGGCTGTGGCAATGAGGGCACATAAATGCGTAGTTCTCGATCTCAAATTCCCGCTTGCACGCCCGGCAGATCCCCCTGAGCGGAATGATCTCCATGTCCAGTCTGGCGCCCTCTAATTCGGTGCCCGTCGTCATCACCTCGAAGCAGAAAGAGAGGGATTCCGGGACAATGGCCGAAAGCTGACCGATATTGAGACGGACCGATCGCAACATCGTTGCGTGGTGCTTTTCCATCTCTTCCTTTATGATATCGAGAAGGCCCTGAGCAATCGACATCTCGTGCATTAAAAAGCCGCCTTTCCCGATAAAAGACCCTCCTGGACCTCCGATTCAGCGCGGAACATATGAACTGGCCACTTGAAACTAAGATGAGTTGAAAACGGAATGGCAAAAGATGGGCATATCCCGGGTGGAAAATCCCTGATCCAAAATCCGCGATCCAAAATGCAATTACCCCTGCTGCAGGGCCACCGTCAGGGAATAGATTTTCTGCCGTGCATCATTGAAAACACCCGAGACATTCATGGAGTGATTGGCAAAAATGCTGTCGGGAGAACCGTTAAAGACAATCCATGGTTCAAAATGGCATCTTTCAAGCTGTTCAATGATTTTATCTGTAAGCTTAAGCGAGTTTTTGCGTTTCAGCACGTCATAAAAATCGATCCGGATGGCCTTGAATGACTCATGCAGGGCATAGGCAACGCCCTGGGCATAGTAAAAATTATCATCGATCTGGCGCCACGGGATATCGATCTGGACCAACTCGCTTCCTGTTGATGTCGTTCCAGTTTCTTCCGTGACCGGCAGGACCGTCTCCTTGCGTTGGGTCGCATTGATCAGCCGGGTGTTTACCCCGCCCATGAGCGATGCGTACTGGTCCAGCAGCTGCACCAGATTGTCCGACCTCGGGTAAAAAAAGGACGTCCCGTTTTTGAGACCGGCATAGTAGGTCTGAAGGTCTTTGTAGGCCTTCTGCCACCTGCTTTCGGCCGATGGGAACCACCATTTTAGAGGGTCGTTTGAAACCGCGGTAAAGGCCCCTTCGGTCCATCGATCCAGTTTATCCGTGGTCCGCATTCGGGATAGATTATCCCTCAGCACCCGTATGTTGTACCGGACCACCTCCAGCTCACCGATCTGGAAATTGGGCATATTATCCAGAAATACCGTTGGCCAGAAGAGATCGTTGGGCAACCAGTTATCGCTCATCTGTTTAATGAGAAGTTCATTGGCCTTGACGAAAGCACCCCCTTTGACATTTTTGTCCAATTCGCCCAGTTGAAGCGGCTCAGGCTTTTTTGAATTGATCGCCATAATAATGAGAAAAATCACGACCAGAACCAAAATAATAAAACCGATAAGGCCGCCTCGTCTCTTTTTTTCTTTATCTCCATGCCTCTTCGCTTCCATTGCTTCCTATCCCTTCTGAAGTCGGTCTCTCGGGTTATACTGAATAGACTCTAAATGATGATGCAACCAATTTTAGAGGCCAGCAACCCTAATTGTCAACAGGTAATGTGGGTGCATGCATTGTCCTTACGCCTTTTGGATGTAAGGATCCCGCAGTCCTTTCTTATATATCTTGCCGGAGCCTGTCTTGGGGATGGTTTCCAGAAAATCAATGCTTTTCGGCGCCTTGTAATGGGCCATTTCATTCTTGCAGAATGAAATGAGTTCTTTCTCCGTCGCCTTACACCCCTCCTTCAATACCACACAGGCCTTCACCGCCTCCCCCCAGTGGGGATCGGGCACCCCGATGACGGCCGCCTCCAGGATTGCCTCATGCTGATACAGGACATTTTCCACCTCAGTGGAATAGACGTTTTCGCCCCCGCTCAGGATCATATCCTTTTTCCGATCCACAATGGTCACATACTGTTCCTTGTCAATGACCGCCAGATCGCCGGTGTAGAGCCAGCCGCCACGGATCGCCGCTTGGGTTTCTTCGGACAGTTTCCAGTAACCGGGCGTCACAGTGTCCCCCCGGACAATAATCTCTCCCACCTGGCGATTATCTGTCGCCACATCATTCCCCTGATCATCCACCACCTTGAGACTCACGTTGACAAATTCCCGGCCGGTCTTGGCCTTGAATTGGAGCTGTTCCTCCCAGGGCAGATCTTTGAGATCTTTCTTGAGGATGGAGAGGGTCAGATAGGGGCTGGTTTCGGTCATGCCGTATGTCTGGATGTAGTCGCACTTGAAGGCATCAATGATCTTGCGCACGGTTTCAGGGGCGATCGGCGCTCCCCCGCTCAACAGGACTCGCAGGCTGGAATAATCAAACCTGTCCACATCAGGATGGTTGACCATCAGGTTCAACATGGTGGGGATCAGGTTGGACAGGGTGATCTTTTCCTTCTGGATTATGCGAAGCGCCTCAAGGGGTTCGAACGAGGGGAGAATCACATGCTTCCCGCCGACCCATGTAATAGCAAAGGTAGCCCAGGCATCGGCCAGATGGAAGAGCGGGGCCACATGGAACCAGTTGTCACTGTCTGTGAGTTGGAGTTCGGCAATGGTCCCCAGGGCATGACTCTTGACATTCTTGTGCGTCAGCATCACCCCTTTGGGACGACCGGTGGTGCCGCTGGTATAGTAGAGCTGAGCCACGTCATCGTCCCGAATGGCTTGATCAGGGGGCTGTTCCGGGGGCTGTCCGGCTAATAGCGATTCGTAACCCAGCTCCCTGGACCCGGATGGTTCAACGTCTGCCCGGGTCCAGACCACCCGTTCGATGGTGGGGACAGATGCGTAAAGGTTGTTGACCTTTTCGTGAAATTGGCCCTGTGAGATGAGGATGCGCGTCTGGCTGTCATTGAGAATCACCGCCAGTTCCTTCGCAGACAGCCGGAAATTGAGGGGGACCAGGATAGCGCCCAGGTGGGCAGCGGCAAAATAGGCTTCAAGAAATTCATTTGAATTCTCGTGGATAATCGCCACACGCTCATTCCGCCGAAGACCCAAGGAGATCAACCCCTGACATAACTGCCAGACCCTTTCTGCAAAGGCCTGATAGTCCATGCGGGTCTGACCGCAGACCACGGCTTCCTTCTTGGGATGCAGCTTGAGCGCCTTGGGGAGAAGTTCGTCGAGTGGCATGGATATCCCTCCCTCCGTAAACAAAATTGCTGACTGACGGCATGATACCTTACGTGATTCATAACAGGATTGCAAGGATGTCCCCCATCCCATGCGTTCTTTGATCTTCATGCATTGAGCTGCGAAGCCGCCTCCCGGTCCAGGAGCCAGGTAAGATGTCCAAGGACGGGCTGGATCATCTGTGCGGGGAATCGACCTGGAGGACCCTCAAGGAGGGCCTTTAGGATCATTGCCTTGTCCTGTCCTGAAACCAGGAAGACGACCTCCCTGGAGCTATTGATGAGAGGGAAGGTCATGGTGAGGCGGCCGACATGGGGCATTCCCCCTTTGATCGAGACGATCAAACGTTCCCTCTCATTCAAGACGTTCTGCCCGGGAAAAAGAGATGCCGTGTGTCCGTCGGTACCAATGCCGAGAAATATGAGATCGAACACCGGGATCTCCATATCCTTGGGTTGAAAAAAGCAGACCAGTTCTTTCTGGTAGGCCGCCGCGCCCTCGTCCGGGGAAAGATCCACCGGCATCGGGTGGGCCTGGGTTTCAGGTATGGGTACACACTCAAGGAAATCACCCCTGGCCGCGCCGTAATTGCTCACCGGATCATCCACCGGAACACATCGCTCATCCACCCAGAAGATGTGCGTCCTGGTCCACGGGATCGTAGAGAGATGGGGTTCCTCACATAGCGTCCGGTGCATGGGTCTGGGGGTCGACCCGCCGGATATGGCAACAACAAAGCGTCCTCGCAATTCGACACTCTCTGCGGCAATCCGGGAGAATATGGCTGCGCCTTTACGCGCCAGGCTGATCCCTTCGGATTCGGTAATGATTGACATTCCCATGGGGTTTCCCCTGAACCATGGCTCTTTGCAGGCGCGTTTTCAGCGAGACACCTTCAACTCGCCACACCTACAAATGGAGTTTGTCCCATCGCTAGGATTCCTGCCTAATGCCCGTAACAATTGATCCCTCTGAACTTCTCTCTGTACTGTTTCAGGAGGGGGGTAAGCTCCCTCTCAGGAACCGTTAGGTTTTTCAAGCGCTCCCTGATCTCCTCATCGCTCAAACGGACGTTCAGGCCTCGCTTGGGAATGTCGATTTCAATAATGTCTCCATCCCTGATGGCTCCGACGGGCCCGCCGTTATAGGCCTCCATTTCAACGTGCCCGATGCAGGGCCCTGATGTAGCCCCCGAAAATCGGCCGTCGGTAATCAGTGCCACTTTTTTATAGCCGGCCCCCTTGATGGCATCGGTCGGGGTCAGCATTTCCGGCATACCGGGGGCGCCTGCCGGTCCCTGGAAGGGAAGGACCACCACATCCCCCTCCATGATCTCCTTGCCTTCAATCGCGCTCAGGAGGTCCCTTTCCCCATAGAAGACCCTTGCCGGCCCGGAATGGACCTGCATGTCCGGCTCCACAGCCGTCTGTTTGATAATGGCGCTGTCTCCCATGTTGCCCTTTAGTACAGCAATTCCCCCTTGTGCATGGTATGCCTTGTCAGGTGATCGGATGACGTCATCATCCGAGACCCTCCCTTCAATGGCAACCTCCCTGATGGACTTTCCATTTACTGTGGGGGAATTCTTTATGTGATCCCGCAGGCGGCTGAGGACTGCCGCTATCCCCCCTGCCCTGTCGATATCGGCCATCTCATGGGTCCCCGCCGGGATGATGGCGCACAGATGCGGGGTCTCCCGCGATATTCTGTCAAACAGATCCAGGCCGATGTCGATCCCTGCCTCCCGGGCGATAGCCGGAATGTGGAGCACCGCATTGGTTGAACCGCCCATGGCCATATCCACCCGAATGGCGTTTTCAAAGGCATGGGGCGTCATGATGGACCTGGGTTTTATATCTTTCCGGATCAGCTCCACAATCCGTTTCCCCGATTCATAGGCCTCTTCTTTCTTCCGATGATCGATCGCCAGGGTCGTGGCGCATCCGGTCAAAGACATGCCCAGGACCTCGGTGACTACGGACATGGTATTGGCCGTATAGAGCCCCACGCAGGAACCCGCCCCACAGGTCATGGCAGGAAGCATTCCCTCGGCTTCCTGCGCCGTCATCCTGCCCCCTTTGACCTGCCCGACCAGCCCGAACCCCTCAATGGGATGGTGCTTCACCCCTTCCACCACATGAGCCTTCATGGGCCCGCCGGTCAGCATGATGGCAGGCAGATTGAGACGCCCGGCCGCCATGAGCATCCCGGGGGTAATCTTGTCGCAGGCCGTGACCCCGACCCACCCGTCCAACGAGTGCGACAGGACCATAATCTCGATGTTGTCCGCTATATGATCCCTGCTGGGGAGGCTCAACCGCATCTCCACAAACATAGCCACCCCGTCGCAAACGCCGGGGACCCCCCATTCCAGCGGGACCCCGCCTGCGTCCCGGATACCCCTCTTGACTTCCAGGGTCAATTCATTGAGATGGATATGGCCGGGAATGATGTTGTTGTAGCTGTTGGCTACGCCCACAAAGGGTTTGTCCGCATCGAAATCCGCCTTTTTCAAGCCTGCCGACATGAGTAATGCGCGATGCGGCAATGTCTCTATATCTTTCTTCAATATGTCTGAACGCATGGTGTATAAAACCTCCTAACCCGATTAATTCTTGGCGTTCGGTCGTCGCTTGTTTATATCATAAAATCGGGCTTATGACGATTTACAATTCCACAACAGCAGTTAATAAGAGGGCCGTTTGATTCGGACATGATACAGCGTTCGATGGCGCATGAAAGGGGAACGGATGAGAAGGTTGCACATTTTCGGGGTAAATGATAGATACATCTCCAGTCAAGGTCATTGTCCGCTGCCATTATCCGGGTGCGTTATAACATGAAGCCTCTTCTGATCCCTCTTTTGCTCGTCGCATTTTCCCTCATCATGGGCGCGTGTTCCGCAATGGGGCCGAAAATGCCGCCCCTGGCCTCCATTGAAGGCGTACCGGGGCATTTCGCCGAGGGCCGGATCATCGATCTTAACAACGGGAAATCCATATCTTTTGATGAGCTTATGGATGATTTACAGAAAAACGATCTGATCTTTGTCGGCGAGGTGCACGACAACCCGGAGCACCACCTGATAGAGGCCCAGATTCTCCAGGCCCTCACGGTCCGTTACGGTCCGCTGATTATTGCCATGGAGTTTTTCGACACCACGCAACAGCCGGCGTTGGACCGCTATGTAAAAGAAGACGTCAGTGAAACCGTCTTCCTCAAAGATGTGGGCTGGGCCAAGGCGTGGTCCTTCCCCTACCATTTTTACCGGCCCCTCGTATTATCGGCCAGAGAAAAGGGGAACCGTCTCATCGGGATTAATCTGCCCAACAGCATCGTCCGGAAGGTGGCCAGGTCAGGTCTCGAGAGTCTCACCCCTGAAGAACGCGGACATGCGGCAGAAGAGATCGACCTCAATAATGAGGCGCACCGCCGGCACCTGAGCGAGGTGTTCAAGGAACATTCACATGGTCAATTAAAGGATTTTGACTATTTTTACCAGGCGCAGTGTGTGTGGGAAGAGACCATGGCCCGGAACATTGCGCGACACCTGAAAGAGGATCCGGGCAGGATGGTGGTTTTTACCGGAAACGGCCACATCATCGACCGGTTCGGGATACCGGACCGGGTCTTGCGCCGCATCCCTGCAAAAATGGCGACCGTCCTGTTATATCCCTTGACAGAACGATTGATCCTCAATAAAAGCATGGCGGACTACGTCTGGTTGACGGGCGGATGTTCAGCCGGGGGGCATGGCCACCGAACCATTAGATTACGCAAATTGGGAGAAAAGGACAGAAATGAGAATAGCACCGGAAAAGATAGATGATTTGAGCCCTGAAAGACGGAAATCGGTCATGGAGCGATCCATGGAGGACATCTCGTCCATATTTGAAGATGTGCGGGGCATTGTGAATGATGTAAAAATGCATGGCAACACAGTCGCCCTGGCCCACTACCGGAAACATAAGGCGGATATCGCCGCCACTGACCTGGAGGTCTCCGAGGCTGAAATCCGCGAGGCATATGACAAGGTGGATTCGAGGGTCGTTGAATGTCTCAAAACGGCTGCACGGAATATCACCAAATTCCACACCGCCCAACTGGAACGTGAGATGTGGATGATCGAGGTGTCGGAGGGCATTTTGGCGGGCCGTGTGAGGAGGGCCATGGATATCGTAGGCTGTTATATCCCGGGGGGCACTGCCGTCTATCCCAGCTCCATTCTCATGACCGTTCTCCCGGCCAAGGTCGCGGGCGTGGGCAGGATCGTGGCAGTCACCCCGCCCGGCAAAGGGATGACGGCCAATCCGGCCACCCTGGTGGCCGCTGATATTGCCGGCTGCGATCAGATCTTCAAGGTCGGGGGGCCCTGGGGGGTTGCGGGTCTCGCATTCGGGACAGAGACCATGCCGAGGGTCGACAAGATCGTGGGGCCGGGGAACAAATACGTCACGGCTGCAAAGATGCTGGTTTACGGACAGGTGGACATCGATTCGCCTGCCGGACCCAGCGAGGCCCTCATCCTTGCAGATGAGACAGGGAATTCCGATTGGATCGCCGTTGACTTTCTCTCCCAGATCGAACACGACCCTGACTCTGCGGCCGTCCTGGTAACCCCCTCAGAAGAACTGGCCTCGGCCGTCTGCGAGATCATCGAACGGGAATACGACGCCCTCCCCCGCAAGGAGATTTTTGACTCCTCCCTTTCCAGGCATTCCTATGTGCTGGTTGCCAGGGATATGGAGCAGGCGATTGATTTTACAAATGAATATGCGGCAGAACACCTTCAGATTATGACCCGGGACCCGTTTATCACCCTGAATCGGATCAAGCATGCCGGATCTATCTTTATGGGTCCCTACGCACCGGTCCCGGTGGGCGACTATGCCTCCGGCACCAACCATGTGCTCCCCACCGGTCAATGTGCCCGCATGTTTTCTGGTCTTTCGGTGGATGATTTCATCAAAAAGCCCACATTCCAGTATCTCAGCAGAGAAGGGCTCGCCAGTCTCAAAGATACGGTCGTGACCCTGGCCGAGGCCGAAGGGCTTCCGATCCATGCACGGGCGGTCAAGGCCAGATTCCAATAGGGAGTCAGGACCAGTATCCCAACATTTCAATATTCCAATTGGGGTAAAGACCCGAAGTTGTGTCACAGTATAAAGTTCCTACTTTTTGTGTGTTTTGAGCCTTTTTGCGGCTATATTAGAATCAAAATCAAAGGAGGATTGAAAGATGGCTGAAATCAAGGGATACAAGATGCCGGATGAGCTGTACTATCATGAGGAACACAGTTGGGCCAGGGTGGATGGAACAAAGGTAACGGTCGGCATGACCGACATGTTCCAAAAAGAGGCCGGGGACATTGTCTTTGTCGATCTGCCCGAAGAAGAAGACGACGTCAGCCAGGGGGAGACCTGCGGAAAAATCCAGTCCAGAAAATGGATCGGCAAATTAGTGGCCCCTGTTTCGGGTGAAATTGCGGAAATCAACGAAGAACTGGAGGACGACACCAGCCTGATCAATTCGGATCCATATAGGGAAGGCTGGATCCTGGTGATCAAGGCGGAAGATGAAGACGACCTTCAGGCCGAACTGAAAAACCTGATCCACGGCGATGCGGTTTCGGCCTTTGTGGACCGGGAAATCGCCAGGACAGAGGAAGAGCGGGCCAAGGCAGAGCAGGGGTGACCATTGAGCATTGAATATCGAAGAATGAATATTGATGATCTCGTAAAAAGTCAACATCTGCGTTTATGCATTCATAACGATCGATATTACAGGGTGACAATTCTGCTTTTTGCGCCTTTTTGCGGCAATATGGATATCGGATAAAGCCATGTCCCGAGAGTGGCGGCTTTTCAGAAATCTCACACGGTCGGTCTCCACTGCCGAGGGTCTGGCAGTGGATGACGCCCTGCCCCAGTCTGTCGCGCGGCATGGCTCGCCCCCGATCCTCCACCTGTACACATTTGTCCCATCCGTTATCGTGGGAAAATATCAGGATATCGAGGCGGCCCTGCGGCTCGACCGGTGCAGGGCCCGGGGGATCGAATACAATCGAAGGAGCACGGGCGGCGGGACCGTCATCATGGGGCCGGAGATCGTGGCCCTGGGCCTGGGGATCAACGTGGACTATCCCGGTCTCAAAAAGGGTGTAGGCGGCGTGTTTGAATCCCTCAGCCGGGTCCTCATAGGCGCCCTGGACCATGTGGGTATCCGGGCCCATTTTCAGCCCAAAAATGACTTGGAAGTAAACGGCAGGAAGATCGCAGGGCTGTCCGCCGCATCCGAGGCAGACACCTGTCTTTTGTTTCATACCAGCCTCCTGGTGGATTTTGATATCGCCCTGATGACTGACATTATGAATACCCCGGTCATCAAATTGGAAGACAAGGGGTATAACTGCTTCAGCCAGCGCATGACCACGGCTCGCGATGAACTGGGTCGCAGTCTCTCTGTTGCAGAAATGATTGAGGCGATCCAGACCGCATTTGAAGAGGAATTTTATATCACCTTCAGAGAAGAAAGCCCGGATGAATGGGAACAGGATGCCATCCGCCGATTTATTGAGGAAAAATACACGAAAGACGAATGGATATTCTCCCACCGGCACCCGAGGGCGAGGATGGGCGTCGGACAGCTCAAAACCCGGGGAGGTCTCCTGGAGATATATCTCTCCCTCTCGGGCGGTTCCATTGAACACGTGCTTATTACCGGCGATTTTTTCTCTACCAGTGAAGACCTCCACCGTATCGAAAATGCCCTCAAATGGACATCGGCCCGCAGAGAAAGCATCGAATCCAACATTGCCTCCGTGTGGCATGACGATATGATCTACGGCCTGGACGTATCCACCCTCACCGACGCCATTCTGTTGGCCAAGCAAAACCAGGTAAGACTTTGAGATTGATGATTGATGATTGAAAAAACCGAAACTGGAAACTGGAAACTGGATGTGACGGCGTGTGAACTCAACGAACCCAATAAACCAGCAACCAATCATGTCGAAAGAACAAAGCCCTGATTACGCCAAGATGAGCAATGCCAGCGCCCTCTCCCTCGGTCTGATGAGGGGACGGATGTACCGGGGCGCGGTCAACCGGTGCGTCAATCTCCTGGTCCATTATCCCGAAGGGTGCTCGGCAAACTGCGCCTACTGCGGGCTCGCCAAGAAACGGCCCGGCACCTATGCGGAGAAGAGCTTCATCCATGTGGAATGGCCCCTCTATTCGACGAAAGAAATTATCGACGCCATCAACAAGGCCCCTTCCTACGTGACGCGGATCTGCATCTCCATGATCACCAACGGAAAATGCAGGGCCCACACCCTCGATATGACGCGACGCCTCACGCGGGAGACCACGATCCCCGTTTCCATCCTCATCAGCCCCACAATTCTGGAAAGAAAGGACCTTGTAGACATGAAGGATTGCGGGGCGGACAAGATCGGAGTGGCCATCGACCTCGCCACCTCCGAACTCTTTGACAAATTCAGGGGAAAAGGGGTATCAGGGCCCCACAAGTGGGAGAAATACTGGGAGATTGCGGACGCAGGGCTGGAGGTCTTTGGGGCAGGCCATGTGGGGGCACATCTCATGGTCGGCATGGGAGAGACCGAACAGGAAATGACATCGCTCATGGACCGGCTGTGGCGGATGGGGATCGTCAATCATCTCTTCTCCTTTTTTGCCGAGGAGGGCTCCAGACTGGCCCACATGCCGCAGCCCCCCTGGTCCACCTATCTGAGGATACAGTTGGCCAGATACCTGATTGAAAAAGACCTGGCATGTTTGAACGACATGGATTTTGATGCGGCAGGCCGGATAGTTGATTTCGGTCTTGCCCCCTACAGAATCGATGACATCGTCGGCTCGGGCACGCCTTTCATGACCACCGGATGCCTCGGTCCTGACGGCAAAGTGGCCTGCAACCGCCCCTTTGGCAACTGCCTGCCCGATGTCAGGCAGTGGAACTATCCCTATCTCCCCAACAGGGAAGAAATCGATCTGATCAGGGAGAATATTTTCAAGGCAGCCGCCTGATTTGGTGAAAAACATTTTGACAGGAAGGTCGGGAGGTATTAGGATAAAAATTTCAGATCGGGCCGTTAGCTCAGTTTGGTAGAGCAGCGGACTTTTAATCCGTTGGTCGTGGGTTCGACCCCCGCACGGCCCACCAATAAAATCAAGGACTTAGCCATTTTGGTTTAAGTCCTTTTTCCTTTTTGTCTCCAAAATGCCTCCATTTTCTCCAAATATGACATTGTCGAGTTGTTTTGACGACTCTTGTCCCTCTCAACGAAAAGCCAAAACGGAACCGAGAGAAAGGCGCAGGGCGGTAAGAAATATATAATGCTGTCTGAATAAAGCATCGTGGATCGCTGCCAATGGCCCACGTGCTGAAACAGGTCTTTACGGAACGTTAAGGAGGAGACAATGGCCATACAGGAAGGCAAGACCGCCCCGGCATTTGCGCTCCCGGATGCGAACGGAAACAAGGTTGCATTGAAGGATTTCATAAAAGGCTTACGCCTAAACTCCAATAATTCAAATTAATCTCGATTACACCATATTAAAAATATGGATATTGTTCATACCCGAACTTATTGAGAAATTACCCAGGCGACAGGATATTTACATCGAGATGCCGTATGTGCTAAAAAGATGGAGGTAACCGTTCACGGCGGCAGCGCCTCCCGCCAAAAAGGACGTGTGTATTCCTGAGCCCGTGAACGGCTACAGATTATGAAAGGCAGGCAGAAGATGTGGCCGGAATACCGTATGCCAGGCACTGACGCCATTCACCCACCATCCATGACCAGATTTTCAGAACATTTTGTCCGGGCATTGAAAAATGGAGGGGTGACCCATGTTTTCGGTATCCCCAGCATTCACAATATCGGCCTCTACAACGCCCTTCGGGAGGAGCCGTCCATTCGACATATCCTCTGTCGTCATGAATCCAGCGCCACCCATATGGCCGACGGGTATGCCCGGGCTGGAAAAGGGGTGGGGGTGGTCATCACCTCCACCGGTCCCGGCGCCGCTTATATGACGGCCCCACTTGTCGAGGTCTGGGGAAGTTCATCGCCGGTCCTGGCTGTCACGACCAATATTGCCGCAAAGGAAATCGGACGGGGAACGGGGACACTCCACGAAGTGGCGGATCAGGACCATATTTTCAAAAGTATGACCAAGAGGCGATATTGTCTCCGGACAGTGACCGATATACACACCATGCTCCCCGAGGCTATTCAAACGGCCCTTTCAGGACGTCCGGGCCCGGTCTACTGTGAAGTGCCCACAGATCTATGGGACCAGGAGGTTTCAAAAGATGGGGAGGACGTGCCCTACCAGGATCCGGCCCAAGGTCCGGAACAGTGGGGGGGCGATCTCGATGAAGCCGCCAGGCGCCTCTGTGAGACGGAACGTCCGATCATCGTTGCCGGTACGGCCGCGGTGCGTGCCGGGATCCATGGCGAGATCCGGGCCATTTGTGAGGCACTCCAGGCCCCGCTGGTCACCGGAGCGGAAGGAAAGGGTCTGATCCCTGAAGATCATGAACTGGCCTTTGGCAACGCCGCCCGCCGCGGGGTCGTCCGGGAGTACCTTCAGTCCAGCACCATGGCCCTGGCCATCGGGACCCGTCTTCGAAGGTCGGATTATCACCGACGGGGCGTGTCTCTGCCCCGACTCATCCACATTGATTGGGACGATGTGTGGATCCACAAGAATTATCCCGCAGAAATGACTATCCTCGGCGATATCCGAATCATCGCCCGCCGGCTTGGGGAAATAGTTCTGTCCATGGCCCCCGACAGCAGGAAGAGGGGACAACAGGTCTCTGTCATGCGGCAGAGGATGAGGAAAGAGCGAGGAGCCATCGCTGGAAAATGCCGGGAAATCGCCTACCTCGACGCCCTTCGCCGGGTCCTCCCCCGTGACGGCAGCCTCGTAATAGACAACACCCTGCTGGGATACTGGGCCGAGTACTTCTACCAGTCCCTCATGCCCGGCGGCCTGCTGACGGCCAAGGGGTCGTCCATTATCGGCTTCAGCCTTCCGGCTGCCATGGGTCTCAAGATAGCCTGCCCCGAACGGACGGTGGTCGCTCTAATCGGAGACGGCGGTTTCTTCTACGGGGCGCAGGAACTGGCCACGTGTCGGCGTCACGGCATCGGGTTTCCCGTGATCGTGGTCAACGACGGGGCCTACGGGATGATCGATCTCCTGCAACGTCAGATCTATGGCCGGGGGGATTTTGAGACGGATCTCGTCAATCCCGAACTGCGGACCTTTGCGGCCTCCTTCGGCATCGCCGCCGACCGGGTCGATACCCCCCAGGGCCTTGAACAGGCCCTGAGCTCCGCCATTACGTCCGGGGACATGCGGGTAATCGAACTGGCGACTTCCTTTACGGAAAACCCGTTTGCAGCATACTGATAAATCGGATTTGACTGTGTCTACTCAATAAAGAGGGGCCCCAAGAAGAAATGAGGTTTCACCACGCATACCCGCAAAGTTCAAAAAAGGGACAGCACTGTCCTTGATCTAAGGGATTCGATACAGGAGAGAAAAAAATGGATCTAAAGATCATGCTGACCACATTCGGAATGATATTCCTGGCTGAACTGGGCGACAAGACGCAGTTGGCGACCTTTGCCTTTGCCGCTGAGAGCAAGACCAAACTGGCGGTGTTTATCGGGTCTGCGGGGGCGCTGATAGTGACCTCCCTGCTGGCCGTGGTCTTCGGCTCGGCCATCAGCAGACTGATTCCGCCCAACTGCATCAAGATGGGTGCCGGGGGCCTGTTCATCGTATTGGGAGTGTGGATGTTGTTGTTTCCCGGAGGAAAATGACGATCTTTTCAATTGCCCCTGAGACATGATTTCGATACTCTTCTGTCAAGGCGTCGTGGCGCTTTTTCGAGGATGAAAAGCTTCCTTGAAGAGTTGCTTCCTCATTAGCCCACTTTAGTCGCTTTTCCCGCTTTATCCGTGTGAGGTGTTGATAATGAGACAAAAAATCGGAAAGCTGCATGTCCTCACAGACACCCTGCTGCAATCGCGGTTCTCCCATGTTGAACTGGCGGAGATGGCGATTGCCGGAGGGGCGGACGCCATCCAGTTCCGTCAAAAGCAGGGATCGACGCGTGAGTTGATTGAGATCGCCGTACAGATGAAGCGGACATGCGCCGACAAGGGTGTCGCCTTTATCGTAAACGACCGGATCGATGTTGCCATTGCGGCCCAGGCCGATGGCGTACATCTGGGGCAGGATGACTTTCCCATCCCCTTGGCGAGAAACCTGCTGGGAAAAGAATGGATTATCGGGGGGTCCGCAGCGACCCTGGAGGAGGCCCGGAAATGTCTTGCAGACGGCGCCGACTACGTGGGTTTCGGGCCTGTGTTTCCCACCGGTTCCAAAGACGACGCAGGCCCTGTGAGCGGGATTGAGACCCTGAAAATGATCGCTGAGACCATCCCCCTGCCGATCATCGCCATCGGCGGGATCGGTTCGGAAAACACCCCTGCCATCATGCAGGCAGGGGCTCACGGAATCGCTGTCATATCGGCGGTCTGCTGCCAGAACGACCCTTGCCAGGCGACAAACAGGCTTTGTGAGCTCTTAGGCTCGGTAACTTCCGGGGGGCACCATGTCTGAGACCCTGTCTGACATCGGCGAATTCGGTCTGATCGATCGAATCGACGCACTCCTTCAAAGGGCCGGCATCCATGTGCCGGAAGTGTCTGTAGGGATCGGGGACGACTGCGCCGCTTTTCAGCCCAGGCCCGGGTATGACATCCTGGTGACCTGCGATGTCATGGTGGAGGGACGGCACTACCTGGCACGATTCATTTCGCCCCTGGACCTGGGCCGGCGGGCCATGACCCTCAACATCAGCGATATCGGCGCCATGGGGGGGGTCCCCCGCTATGCCCTGGTCTCTCTCGGGTTACGCTCCGATACAGCAGTCGAGGATGTGGAGGCGATCTACCTCGGATTTGTCGAAGAACTCAATCCGTTCGATGCCGTCATTGTCGGCGGGAACCTCACCAAATCTGAGGGCGCCAACTTTATCGACATCACTCTGATCGGGGAAATCGCGGCAGGAACATCGGTACGCCGTTCCACAGCAAAACCCGGAAACGCCATACTGGTCACCGGATACCCGGGTCAGGCGGCCGCAGGGCTCCAGATCCTGTTGTCGGGCCGGTCCGTTCATGACCTGGAAAACCATCCCCTGGTGCGGGCCTACAACAGGCCCTCTCACAGGGCGGCCGTCGGGGGCGCCGTTGCGCGTTCCGGTCTTGCAACCGCCATGATCGACACCAGCGACGGGCTCATAGGGGATCTGGGTCATATCTGCGACGAGAGCGGTCTGGGCGCCCTCCTGGTCCGGGAAAACCTCCCTATCAGCCCCGCCCTGCGGGAGGCGGCTGAGCATTTGAAACAGGACCCCATAGACCTTGTCCTCAGGGACAGCGATGACTATGAGCTGATCATCACCTGCCCCTCGGAACATGTAAAGGACATACACTCCGTGATCACTGCGCTGGGCACTGTCCCGGTCAGCAACATCGGAGAGATTACCCACACATCAGGGGATATCAAACTGAGATCGACCAACGGCATTTCCCGCAGCCTAAGCCGGTCCGGATGGAACCACTTCGCTCGATAAGGAGAAAAAATATGCCAGATCAAGCCCTGGGACAAAAGGCAGCAGAAAATCTCGAGGCCGTCCGCACAAAAAGACCATTAATCCATAACATCACCAACTTTGTGGTCATGAACTACACCGCAAATGCCCTGCTGGCCTGCGGCGCTTCGCCTGTGATGGCCCATGCGGCCGAAGAGGTGGAGGAGATGGTCTCATTCGCCGGGGCCTTGGTGCTCAACATAGGGACCCTCAGCATGTCCTGGGTGGACGCCATGCTCATTGCCGGTAAAAAGGCCAACGAACTCAAGGTCCCCATTATTCTCGACCCGGTGGGATCGGGGGCCACCCGACTCCGTACCGAATCTGCCAAACGGCTCATCAATGAACTCTCCGTCAGCGTGATCCGGGGAAACGCCTCTGAGGTCCTTTCTCTGGCCCAGGAGGGATCCCGGACCAAAGGGGTCGATTCGATACACCGTGTCGATGAGGCCGAGAGTGCGGCCCTCGCACTCGCCAAGGAACTCAGCACCACCCTCGCCATTACCGGACCCGTAGATCTGATCACAGATGGAAGGCGTGTCTGCAGGGTCTTAAACGGGCATGAACTCATGGGGTTTGTGACCGGCACCGGCTGCACAGCCACAGCCCTGATCGGGGCGTTTCTGTCTGTAGACCGGGAACCTGTCAACGCCACAGCCACCGCACTGGCATACTTCGGCCTGGCAGGTGAAAGGGCGGCCGCCCATTCAAAAGGCCCAGGCTCCTTCCAGATCGCCCTTCTTGATGCCCTCTTCAGCATGGATGGAGACACCCTCAGAAAAGGGGCCAAGATAGAGGTGTAGAAAGGATGTAACCAGAGAGCTTCCGTTTGTTTAATTATTTTGACTATCCACGTTTGTCTCGCTATAGTATCTCCCAAGGGGTTTCTTCTATGGAAAAAAGGTATGGTGCCGCATTATTTCTTATATTTCTGATCTGCTCTCTGCTCCTCCTCCTGAAGCTTTTCTGGGCCTATATCTCGGCGATAGTATTGGCGCTTCTCATCGGGAGCGTTTTTTATCCTCTTTATGATTGGGTCAAAAAGGTCTTTCGGAACAGGGAGTCGGCGGCGGCCCTCTGCGTCACCCTTCTCCTGCTAGTGATACTGGTCGTTCCCGTGGGATGGTTTGTCGGAACCCTGTCCAACGAGGCCTTTGAATTCTACAAGCGGAGCAGCAACGAGGTCTCCCTGAAGCGGATCCAGGATATCATCGAGCACGACCCGGTCTGGGCCGAGCGTTTCATAAAACTCGGCAAAATGACAGGTCTGACTATTACCCCGGATACGGTCGAAGAATTGGCAGAGGATATCGGGAAGGAAGTGGGTCTGTTTCTTTACAGTCAGATCCGATCCATGGCCTCCAACATGCTCAGTTTTCTGATCCACTTCTTCCTGATGATGCTGACCATCTTCTACCTTTTTCAGGACGGCGGCCGCCTCAAGGCGTATCTCATCGAATTAATCCCGGTCCCAAGGGAACAGCTTGAAAAGGTGGCCGATAAGTTCCAGGAGATGGGAAGGGCCCTGATTGTGGGGAACGGCATGTCAGGGATCATTCAGGGGATTTTCGGAGGGTTTGGATTCTACTTCTTCGGGCTGGGCTCCCCATTCCTATGGGGGACGGTCATCACGTTTATGGCCTTTCTGCCCATTGTAGGGGCCACGGCCGTGTTTATCCCGGCCGCCGTCATCCTGCTGATCCAGGGAAATACGAGCCTCGCGGTCGGTTTCCTTATCTACAATGCGACGTACAGTTCTATCGTGGAGTACCTCGTCAAGCCCAGGATGATCGGCCAGGGCATGCAGATGAATGCGCTGTTGGTATTCATCGGGATCTTAGGGGGAATCAAGCTGTTCGGCATACTGGGAATCATCTACGGTCCACTGATTATTACCACATTTCTGACATTAGCGGAGATATACAGGCTCGAATACCAACAAAGCACAACCTGAACAGAACGGAATTCTAGATTAGAGGGTATCAAAGGAGGACAATACATGGACGTTCAAAAAATTCTTAAAGGAAAACGGATCTTGATCGTAGACGATGAGGAGGACATCCTCGATTTTCTGACTGAACTCCTGGAGATGTGCAAGCTCGACAGGGCTTCCAGCTTTGAAGAGGCAAAGAAGCTGCTTGAATCCAATTATTACCATGCGGCTGTGCTTGACATCATGGGAGTCCGCGGATATGAGCTGTTGGAAATTGCAAATAAACGGGAAGTTCCGGCCATGATGCTGACGGCCCATGCCCTCACACAGGACAACCTGAAAAAGTCGTTTCAGAAAGGGGCGGCCTATTATGTGCCCAAGGATGAAATCAGCAAGGTGGACGTTTTCTTGGCCGACATCCTTGACGCTATCGACAAGAAGAAAAACGTGGTTGTCAAGTGGTACGAAAGGTTAAGTGGGTTCTGCGACAGGAGATTCGGCCCGAACTGGAAGGATGATGACCCCGACTTCTGGAACTCCCTCATGAAGTATTGAGGGATTTAGGAATTGAAGGATTTAGGAATTCAGGGATTGAGGGATTGGGGGATTGGAGCATCCGTCTAAAACAGGAGAGCAAGACAACCTTGAACCTCTGAACCCTTGAAGGAGGTGCGGACATGGCAAAAAAGGGCATTGGCATCACGATTACACAACACATCTTGCAGAAGCAGCGGCAGAATCCCGAGGCGACCGGCGGCTTTACCACCCTGCTCAATGAATTGATCGTTGCGGCAAAGGTGATTTCCAGAGAGGTGAACAAGGCGGGCCTCGCAGATATCCTGGGGGATACCGGCCGCATCAATGTCCAGGAAGAACAGGTCCAGAAGCTCGACGTATTCGCCAACAGCGTCATCATCGAACGGATGCAGCACGTGGGCCAGCTCTGCTGCATGGGTTCCGAAGAAAATGCAGACCTGATCGAGATCCCCTCCCAGTATCCGAAAGGAAACTACATCATTGTTTTTGATCCTTTAGATGGATCCTCCAATATCGACGTCAATGTGAGCATCGGCACCATCTTCGGTATTTACAAGAAAAAAAGCGACGAGACCGAGATCGACATGCTCATGAATGATGTCCTGCAGCCGGGGGTAAACCAGGTGGCCGCCGGCTATTTCATCTACGGTTCCAGCAGCATGATGGTCTACACCACCGGAAACGGGACCGGCGTGCATGGGTTTACCCTCTATCCAAGCATTGGGGAGTTTCTCCTCTCTCACGAAAATATCCGCATCCCGGAAAGGGGAAAAATCTACAGCGTCAATGAGGGCAACGATGCCTTCTGGGATGAAAAAAACCTTGCGCTGGTGAACTATTTCAAGACCAGAGACAAGACGAGCGGCCGGCCCTATACATCCAGATACATTGGAAGCCTGGTGGCCGATTTTCACCGCAATCTCCTCAAGGGCGGGATCTTCATGTATCCGGCGGATAACAAAGACCCTAAAAAGCCGACCGGAAAGTTGCGTCTGATGGTGGAGGCCAATCCCCTTGCGCTGGTGGTCAGAGAGGCAGGGGGGTACGCCAGCGACGGCAATGGGCCGATTCTCAACATCAATCCGACGGAATTTCACCAGAGGGTGCCCCTCTATATCGGAAGCAGGGAAGATGTTGAGTTAGCTGAGGATTTTATCAGCGGGAGAAGGCCTTCAAACTAAGGCGGGGGCTCAGGCAGAAACAGAATAGAACCGCTCTTCAGGGAGTTCAATACAGGTCAGCCGGTTTCCATAAACAGCCCCGGTATCGATGCCGATCTTGTTTTCCATTATGAGCGGCCGAGAAAAGGGCGTGTGACCGAAAATGACCTTCTTTCCAAAATCATAGTCCGAGGAAATGAAGGGCTCCCGGATCCAGATCATATCCTCCACGGACTGACGTTCTATCTCTATGCCGGGCCGAAACCCGGCATGAACAACATAGTACCGCTCCAGATCGAGAACCGGTTTGAGCGAACGGTAAAAGGCCATGTGGTCGGGAGGAACCATAGGCCCCTCCCCTGCCGGTTTTTCCGCCTGGTAATTCCTTAATGTGGTCCCGCCCCTGTTGGCGAGGTACACCTCCGGGTCGATTCCTGCCAGGTAATCCAGCAGCATGGCCTCGTGGTTCCCCAGAAGGCAGGTCACCTTGGGGTCCATTCGGATGAGACCGAGGATGCGGTCCACCACGCCCTTGGAATGGGATCCCCGGTCGATACAGTCGCCCACAAAAATCAGTCGGTCCCGCCCGGGTCGCCATGGAATCTCATCGAGGAGCCGTTTCAGCATATGGAGGCATCCATGGATGTCGCCGACAACAAATGTCTTTTCCCTCTCCATTAGAATCCGAAGATGATGCGAGGCCGCTCCCTGGAATCGAGGCGGTGCAGCCCGGCCTTTTTCGTTGCGGCCACAGCCTCACGGTACTCCTGCGACGTCAATCTTCGGTTGATCGCCGGGTCTGCATCTGCCTGACCGCAGGGTCGGTACTGGTCCATGACGTTGACATAGGTGTCTGGGGATATCTCTTCGGTCAGAAAATTCATAACGGCATCGGTTCCGGCCACGCCGTTGGGCATGACCAGGTGCCTGATCAGCAGCCCCCGAACGGCGATCCCTTCCCTGTCAAGGACCAGATCCCCCACCTGACGGTGCATCTCCCGGATCGCCGCCCGGGCCGCGTCCGGGTAATCGGGCGCATGGCAGAACCGCTCTGCCCATGAATTCTCCCAGAACTTGAAATCGGGCATGTAGATGTCAACGATGCCGTCCAAGAGCCGCAGGGTCTCCACGTTCTCATATCCGCCCGAGTTGTATACCAACGGGATATTCAGCCCCTTTTCAACCGCGAGTTCGAGGGCCTCCAATATCTGCGGCATCACATGAGTCGGGGTCACCAGATTGATATTGTGGCACCCCCTCTCCATCAGTTCGATCATCATGCCGGCAATCTGGTCAGGTGAGACCTCAATCCCATCGCCGAGGTGGCTGATCTCAAAATTCTGACAAAAACTGCACAGCAGATTGCACGAACTGAAGAATAGGGTCCCGGAACCGTGCCGACCCACCAATGGGGCCTCTTCCCCGAAATGGGCGTTGTAACTGGCGACCCTTGCCTGGCGACCTGTGCGGCAATACCCGGTCTCGTCATTCAACCGGTCTACCCCGCACCTGCGGGGGCAGAGGCAACACGCCTCCATTAGGCTCAGGGCCTTCTCCGCCCGATCTTCAAATTCGCCGGTTCTGTAAAGGCTCAGGTAGGATGGTTCGCTCATATGAAATCACCCCTCAACAAAATCACCCTGAAAGGGGAACAGATCCTTCAGGGGGACACGTTGCTAAGAGCAAAGCTTAAGGCGCAAGGGGTAAATCTGCCGAAATCAACCAACCATCCAACCATCCAGTCCCGCTGAAGACGGGATTTCCGCTTCGCTACAACCAATATCCAGTATCGAGTCCCGCATGCTGCGGGATCTACGCTTCGCTCCGACCAGTATCCAGGAACCTAATCGCGGGCCCCCCCGAATATCCGCAGGAGCATGAGAAACAGGTTGATGAAGTCGAGGTAAAGGGAGAGGGCGCCCAGGATGGCCCCTTTCCGGACCACCGCGCCGTCCACGCCGTCCGGTTGCGTGAGGGCCATGTTTTTCAGCTTCTGGGTGTCATAGGCCGTCAACCCCACAAAGACGATGACCCCGATATAGCTGATGATCATGCTCATGGCGCCGCTTCTGATAAACATATTTACCAGGGACGCGATGATGATCCCTATCAGGCCCATGGTCAAAAACCCGCTCCACGAGGTCAGGTCTTTCTTGGTGGTCCATCCATAGATGCTGCACGCAACAAAGGTGCCTGCACAGATGAAAAAGGTGCTCACGATGGACGTGCTCGTGTAGACCAGGAATATGAAGGAAAGCGTCACGCCGTTCAGGGCTGAATAGATCACAAAAAGTGCGGTGGCGGTCCCCGCACTCATTCGGTTCACCGCCCCGGCGAGAGCAAACACCATGCCTAATTCAGCCAAAATCAAAACAAAAAAGATCAGTGAATTCCCGAATATGAGACGCATCATCGTCTCATTGCTCGAGACATAGAGAGCCACGACCCCTGTGAGGCAAAGCCCCACGGCCATCCAGTTGTACACACTCCTTACAAAGTCATTCACCAATACTTCGGTACGCGATCTTGCTACGGACGTCTGTGCCATTGTTGCCTCCTGATTCGTTATGCCTGCCTGCGCAGTAAATTTTCTTGATTGAACAAGTGACTTTAATTATAACTGTTTTACAAAAAACTTCAAGATGATAAATCACCACTTCAACACGCAACGACTTGGATGAAATGGACGCTGCTAAAAAACTCTACATTGTAATGGTCGGTCTGCCTGCCAGGGGAAAGTCGACGATCTCCGGCAAATTGAGAGAGAATCTGGTCCGAGACCACATAAGGACGCGAATCTTCAATAATGGCGATCTGAGAAGAAAACTGAGTCCTGAAGACACCTCCTATCCTGAGTTTTACGATCCCAAAAACAGGAAAGGGGTAGCGCTCAGGGAAAAGATAGCCTTGATCAATCTCGGACGCGCCATGGATTACCTGAGAGGGACCGGTCAGGTCGCCATCCTGGACGCCACCAACGTCAGCGCCACGAGAAGAAAAAAGACAGCCGATATGCTTAGCGACCACCCTGTTCTCTTTATCGAATGCATCAACCAGGATTTGGAGATCCTCAAGGCCAGCATTGATCGAAAGGTGACGCTCCCCGAATTCCATCACCTGGGAAAGGAGGCGGCAATCCGGAGTTTCAGCCAGCGCATCCGCTATTATGAATCCATTTACACCCCTGTCAACAAGGAGCGGAATTTTGTTCAACTGGATTCACTTTACAACAAGATCCTTCATGAGGAAATCTCAGACGATATTCCCTATTATGACCTGATAAGGGATCTTCTCGTTGCCGACACGGTCAAAAATCTCTTCCTGATCCGACATGGCGAGACCTTCTTCAACCTTCAAAACAGGATCGGCGGGAATTCCGGTCTGACCGAAAACGGGAAGGTCCAGGCCGGGGCCCTGGCCCGGTATTTCAAGAACAGGAAGATCCCGGTTATCTTTACGAGCGAAAAAAAGCGGACCATACAAACGGCCGTTCCGATCATGCAGCAACAACAAAACTGCGCTATTATCCCCTTGAAGGAATTTAATGAGATCGACAGCGGGACCTGCGAGCGGATGAGCTATGCGGAAATCCGCGACCGGATGCCCCATGTCTACTTAGCCAGAAAACACAATAAATATAACTATATCTACCCCCAGGGAGAGGGATATGTCTCCATGAAGGAGCGGGTGGACAAGGGGATCAAAAAAGCCCTCTATCTAAGCCGCAACCCCCAGAACATCATGATCGTCGGCCACAGGGCCGTCAACCGGATGATCCTGTCGCATTTCCTCTACCGGCGGGAAGAGGATGTCCCCTATATTTACGTGCCCCAGGATAAATTCTACCACATCGTAGCCACGCAGACCAAAAAGCTCTTCCAATTGAAGGCCTACGATATGGGTTGATGCTCGATACTGGATGCTCGATACTGGATACTGGTTGCAGCGAAGCGGAAATCCCGTCTTCAGAGGGAATGGATGCCGGTTTTGCAAGTTTGAAGTTACGAGTTTGGAGTGCCTAATCACGCCTTGGCGTGATAAAAAATGGAAAAATTCCGATTTGAACTCCAAACTCCAAATTCCCCACTCCACACTTTAGCTCACTTTAGCTCACTTTTTAATCCCTTACCCATAAAGGAGCGAACAGACCGCCACAGCAGCCGCAATTCCTACCAGATCAGCGGTCAGGGCGGCAGCCAGGGTATGACGGATGCGGCGGACCTGAACCGCCCCGAAATAGACCGCCAGCACATAGAAGGTGGTTTCCGTTGATCCCTGGAGCGTCGAGACAAGATAACCGGTATAGCTGTCAGGGCCGATCTGGGGATTATTGATGATAGAGGCCATGATCCCATAGGCCCCGGACCCTGACAGGGGTCTCAACAGGGCCATGGGAAGGGCCTCGGCCGGCATTCCCAATTGGGCTGTAAAGCCGCCGATCAGGTTGACCATGGCCTCCATGGCCCCACTGGCCCGAAACATCCCGACGGCCACCAGTATGGCCACCAGATAGGGGATGATCTTGATAGCCACCTGAAACCCATCTTTTGCCCCCTCCACAAAAACCTCATAGATGCGCACCCGTCTCACCACGCCGAATGTGAGGAACCCCAACATGAGCCCGGGGATGATCCAGGGTGAGATGGATCGGCCGAAAAAGATGGTTGCAGGGATCAGCGACAAAAGGGCGCACATGGCAATGCCGCTGACCCAGAAAGGATAGGCGCCCGTTTCCTCAGGGGTTCCATTTTCATTATCTTTCAGCCCGTTATCCCCGGTTTTCGCCTCCACCGGACGTGTTTTCCTGAACATGGGTATCCGGCTGTACATCTTTGCGGCGCATATGGCCGCAACGGTCGAGAACACGGTAGCGAACAGGGTCGTGGGGAGGATGCCGGCCGGATCCACGGACCCTGCAGCCGCCCGAAGGGCGATGACCCCTGTGGGGAGGAGAGTCACGTTCGAGGTATTGATGGCCAAAAAGAGCGCCATGGAATCGGTCGCTGTCCCATGCCGGGAATTGAGTTTATCCAGGTCCTCCATGGCCCGGATCCCGAAAGGCGTGGCCGCATTGCCCAATCCCATGGCATTGGCAGACATATTTAATATCATGGCGCCCATGGCCGGGTGCTCGGCCGGGACATCGGGAAAAAGTCGAACCATGATGGGCCGGATCAGACGGGCCAGGATGGTGAGCAAGCCCCCGGCCTCAGCGACCTTCATGAGTCCCAGGAACAGGGTCATCACCCCGATGAGTCCCAGGGCCAGTTCAACCGAACCGGAAGCCGATTCGATCATGGCCCTTGACAGGGCCTCCATGGGAGACAGATCCCCGTCCCCTACACGCCACGCGATCTCCCGCCAGCCGGCCGAGAGAAAGGCCCCCAGAACAATGACAAAAAAGACAACATTCACCCTTCACCTCCTCGCCCCTAACGCCTTGTACCTTACACCTTACGCCTACCCTTTACGCCTTGCTCCCTACCCCCTGCCCCTTGCTCCCTGCCCCTAACGCCTCCAGAATCAACCCGACCCTATCTGTTGAACGCGCCGCCGTCAAGAAATTATGAAAAAATTGCTTGACGGCCTGAAGAGAAACTTTTATCATATATGAAATCAGAAATATCAAATATGAAACTACAAGCCGCTCATACAAAAGCCCCGGCCCTTGAAAGGGGGTTAAAGGTCCTCGATCTCTTGGCCGAGGAAGGGTCCGAAGTGGGTCTCAAGTCAATCGCTCAGACGCTGGATATCCCTGTCCCCTCTCTCTGGAGGATCTTGGGAGTTCTGAGGGAAAACGGGTATGTCCTGTTCGACCCCGAAAGAAAGACCTACCGTCTCGGTTTCAAGTTCCTCTATCTCGGCAACATCGTCCTGAACCGGATGGGCTTCCGCTCCCAGGCCAGGGGGTATCTCAAGCAGTTGGTGGATCTGACCGGCGAAACCGCTGAACTCTCAGCACGCGTCAAGGACCAGCTTATTCTGGTTGACCAGGTGGAAGGCCCTGATGCGGTGAGGCTCTTTTCGAGGGTCGGGAGCGCCTATCCCTATTTCCATGCCACGGCCCCGGGCAAGGTCTATCTGGCCCATATTGACAGAGACAAGCTGCAAAGCGTCATGAAGCGCATGGGTCTCCCAAAGATCACTGAGCACACCATCACCCGTCTTGATATGCTCCAGGATGAACTGAAATCGGTGGCACAAAACGGTTTTGCCTCTGACACAGAGGAGATGCGGGCCGGCGTCTGCCGGATTGCATCCCCGGTGGTCGATAAAACTGGCAAGGTAGTGGCCTGCCTGGGGATAGCGGCCCCCTCTTTCCGCATCCATAGGGATGAATACGAACGGATCGGAAACATTATCAAGAACCTGGCGCTGAAGCTAAGCGCGGAGCTTAATGAGCACAACGCTGCAGACTGGCTGCCGTTTGGCGGATTCCAATGAAACTGAATAGGAGGTTCCCATGTTTGAACGTTCTGAAGAACAGGAGATTCTGTTGAAAAACCTCAAACGGGTTGTCGAAGAAAAGGTAGGCCCTGCCGCCGCAGAAACCGATCGGACCGGCGTCTTCAACTGGGAAATCGTCTCCCTTTTCTGGGACTTGGGGCTCCTGAAGATCATGCTCCCCCCGGAATACGACGGGTGGCCCAACAACCCCACCCATACTCTCTGCCTCTCGATAGAGGAAATCGCAAAGGCCTGCGCATCGTCGGCCCTTCTCCTGATCATTCAGGCCGTGGGCAGCTATCCGTTGATCTTTTCCGGAAATGAGGCCCAGAAGAAGAGATACTGCCCCATGATCTCGGATGAGCGGCGCCTGATCGGCTATCTGGTCACAGAGCCGGGGGCCGGTTCGGATGTCCAGGCGATCCGCTGCACCGCAAGGAGATCGGGCGACGACTATATCCTCAACGGACGGAAGGTCTTTGCCACCAACGGTTCGGTCGCCGGAATCTATTCAGTGCTTGCCAAGACAGGCGACAAGGAACTCTCGTTCTTTATTGTGGAGAGGGATCGAAAGGGGATTTCCATCGGCAGAATCGAAGAAAAGTGCGGATTTCGCGGCAGCAACACCGCTGAGGTCATTTTAGAAGACGTGGTCGTGCCCCGTGCCAATCTTTTGGGAGCGGCGGGCGATGGATTCAAGATCGCCATGGGCGACTTCGACATGTCCCGGCCGGCCGTGGCTGCCTTGTCATTGGGCCTGGCTGAGGGGGCTCTTGACTATACCATCGAATATGCCAGGGAGCGTCACACCTTTGGAAAACCCCTTATCCAGCATCAGGCCATCCAGTTTCTCCTGGCCGACGCGGCTACCCTGATCGAGGCCAGCCGGGGACTTATGGAACGGGCGGCCATCGCCTTTGACACGGGCCGGAAAAACACAAAGCTTGCATCCATGGCCAAGTTCTTCTGCAGCGACGCGGCCATGAAGATCACCACGGACATGGTCCAGGTCCTTGGGGGGTATGGCTATATTCGGGATTATCCCATCGAACGGATGTTCCGAGACGCCAAGCTGACCCAGATCTTCGAGGGGGCCAACCAGATCCAGAGGATGATCATCGGGAGGGAGATAAGCAGGAAGTAAAGGAGGATACAGACCATGGATTTTTCGTTAACCAAGGAGCAGAAGGACATCAAAAAGGCGGCCGCTGAATTTGCGCGGGGCGAGTTTCAGCCCGATCTGATTTTGGAATGTGAATCCAGCCACCGATTTCCTCGAGAGGTCTACAAGAAGGCCGGGGAACTCGGGTTTATCGGCCTCGATTATCCGGAGGCGGTAGGGGGCGGCGATCTGGGGGTCATGGAAAACGTGCTGGTGATTGAGGAGTTCTGCAAGGCGGATTCGGGCATGGGCATGGCGCTCCATCTCGCCTATCTCCCTGCAAAGATCATCAAGATTTTCGGGACCCCCGGGCAGCAGGAAAAATTCCTGTCGCCGCTGGTCAAGGGCGACTGGGTCTCGGCCGTGTCGTTCACCGAGCCCGACCACGGAAGCGACCTGACCCGTATGGAGACCTCCCTGCGGGAAGAGGCGGACGGCTTTGTCTTGAACGGGACCAAGGTCTTCACCACCAATGGAGGCTATGCGGACTTCTTCATTGTCCTGGCCCAGGAAGACCCGGATGCACGGGCCGGCAAGGGGATGACGACCATCCTGGTGGAGAGGGACCCCTCCTCCTGGCTTGGCGGAAAACTCGAGATCAATGAACTCACCGGCAAAATGGGCCTCCATATGGCCTCCAGCAGCGAGCTGGTGTTTCATGATCTGAAAATCGCCAGAGAGAACATCCTGGGAGAACGGGGCCGGGGGCTCCTGAATGTCCTTGATTTCCTGGATGAGAGCCGGATCGAGATAGGGGCCCAGGCCCTGGGGAACTGCGAAGGGGCCTTCCTGAAGGCCCTGAACCACGCCAGGGAAAGAAAGCAGTTCAACCATTCGATCATCGACTTCCAGGGAATCGGCCACAAGGTGGCTCGGATGTGGAGTCAGATCCAGTCCCTCAAATGGCTCAACTACTATGGGGCCTGGCTCTGCGACCACGGCCCGGAAAAGCTCGCCGGGGCCGTGCCCCTGTTGACCTCCGTGGTCAAACATCACGTGCCCGAGACGGCAAAGGCCATTATTGACGATGCCATCACCGTATTCGGGGGGTATGGCTATTTCCTGGATCAGGAGGTGGAACGTCGGTACCGGGACAACCGCATTATCGAGATGTATGAAGGGACCGTGGAGATTCAGTTGAACAACATCGTCCGCATCCTGAAAAAGATGACCCCCGGTTTCATCGACACGGAGCTTCTCTGAGACGCTTCGGTCGGCCGCGGGAAAACTGACCGTTAATCCGTCTGCCGGCCGAAGCCCCAGCTGAACGATCGCTTGAGGGCCTCGTGGCCCCCGACCCGAACCCCGGTAAACATGATCTCCGCCATTTTAGGGGCGCCGGCCCTGGCGATATCGATCAGGAGTTCGGCGTCGGCAATGAGCCGTTCCGCATCCTCTCCCGGATACCCGCACCAGTATTTGAGGTCGTGGAAAAAACAGGCCGGATAGAAGTCGATCCCCTGCCACGAGTCGAACCACATGGAACACCCGTCGCTCTTAAACGGAATGGGCGGCGGGTCGTTCCCAATCTTCTTCCACAGATCTGACAGCCCATATGCCCTGCAGATCTCTTCTATCTCAGCCAACGGCACCTCTCTCCCCTTTTCAGGCAGATCCATGTCACGTCCTCCTCGCATAACGCCCGTGCAGACCCATGTTCCCTTGGCTTTCTATGCTCTGCCTTTTAAACATGGGTTGTCAACGAGAAAAATATCGGGTATGTTGCCTGACATTCAATCGTGTCCACCATCGTCTGCAGAACCGGAATCTGGCCGGCATGACTGTTGCCGAGGTGTGGTGCAGGTGTCTCATCTCCACGAAGGGCAAGGGTTGGCAATGGCAGAGACAATAGACAATGCATCGGCTCCCTGCGAACTGGGATTTAACAGGCCGGATCAGGAGACCCTCGTAGTCAGGATGGCCGGAAGTTGGACCCTCAAAAACAGGTGCCCTTCTGCAAACCGTGTCTTGAAAGAGATGGGGTCAGGCCCCCGGGTCGCACGCATCGCCTTTGACGCAGCAGCCCTGACGGATTGGGACAGTGGATTCCTCATATTTTTGACACGGGTGATCGAGGCGTGCTCGAAGGACGGCGGCCCGGCAATGGACATGAAAGGACTGCCGGAGGGGGCCCGGAAGCTCCTGACCCTTGCTGCGACCGTTCCTGAAAAAAAGGGGGTAGGGAAAGGCGCCGGCAGGGCGTCTTTTCTTTCACGGGTTGGGGAGGAAACCATTGATTTCTTCCGTTCCTCTCGCGAGATATTGGATTTTATCGGAGAGGCCTTTATCGCCTTTTCCAGGTTTGTCGCAGGAAAAGCACGCTTTCGGGTCTCCGACCTGACGAGAATCCTTCAGGAATGCGGCATAGAGGCCCTTCCCATTGTCTCGCTTATCAGCCTCCTGGTGGGGCTGATCCTGGCCTTTGTGGGGGCCGTTCAGTTGATGCTCTTCGGGGCTCAGATCTATGTGGCGGATTTAGTGGGCATCGCCATGGTCCGCGTAATGGGAGCGGTCATGACCGGCATTATCATGGCCGGCCGTACCGGGGCTGCCTTTGCAGCACAATTGGGAACCATGGAGGTAAATGAGGAAATCGACGCATTCAAGACCATGGGGATCTCGCCCATGGAGTTCCTCGTCCTGCCACGGCTGATAGGTCTTACGCTGATGATGCCGCTCCTCTGCCTGTATGCGGACCTCATGGGCATCCTGGGCGGTTTGATCGTGGGCGTGGGGATGCTGGACCTCACCGCGGTGGAGTACTATAATGAGACAAGGGCCGCAGTGGGTCTCAACAATCTCTGGATAGGGTTGTTTCAGAGCATGGTTTTCGGTGTGCTGGTGGCCATATCCGGTTGTCTCAGGGGGATGCAGTGCGGTCGGAGCGCCTCTGCCGTGGGCGATGCGGCCACCTCGGCGGTGGTGACAGGGATCGTCAGCATCATCGTGGCAACGGCCGTCATCACGGTGCTGTGCAATGTGCTGGGGATTTAGGAATTGAGGGATTTAGGAATTGAGGAATGCTGGAATTAAAGAAAAAACAAACCGTTTGTGTCTCTGCGTATTTGTGTGAGACATTTTTGGTTGCGGTTATGCCGCTTTAAAAGCGTACCTTCAGGGGATCCCCACGACGAAAAGAAGCAACCCTCAAATCCCATAGAAAGACGAAAGATATGAACCGACAGGCAAGCAAAACCCTTATCGGCGCCTTTGTAGTGGGAGCGGTCGTCCTGATCGCGGCCGGCGTCATGATCTTCGGTAGCGGCAAGTTTCTGAAAGACACGAGTCAGTTTGTGCTTTTTTTCAAGGGGTCTCTTCAAGGGCTCAGCGTGGGCAATTCAGTCTTGTTTCAGGGCGTTAAGGTCGGAACGGTAAAAAGCATTACCATAGAGGCAAATTCAAAGGACCAATCGGTCTCCATTCCTGTGATCATAGAAATCGACCCTGCCCTGATAAAGATGGTGCATGAAAAAAGAAAGCTGAATCTCAAGGATTCCTTGCCGGAACTCATAGACCGCGGTTTCAGGGCGCAACTGACCATGGGCAGTCTGGTAACCGGCCAACTCATGATCGGACTGGGATTCTACCCCGACACCCCTGTCCGGATGGCAGGAATAGAGACCGGATATCCGGAAATCCCTACGATCCCCTCTCCTTTTGAGCGGATCACCGATGTGATGCAACGGCTCCCTGTGGAGGATATCATCAACAAACTCCTGTCTGCGTTCGGGGCCATCGAAGCACTCGTCAAATCGCCGGATATCCCGGATACCCTACATGCCCTGAAGCAAACGGTTGAGGATGCCCGGAAACTGGTCAAAAATCTGGACAGCCGCATCGAACCGCTGACTCTGAGCATCGATAAAACGGTCGTCGCATACAAAAAACTTGCACAGGATGTGGATGCCCAGGTGGAACCCCTGGCCTCGCGCATGGACAGTACAATTGAGGATGCCCGGAAACTGGTCCAGAATGTGGACGGCCGGTCAGGGAACCTCGCACGCAGCATGGAAATGACCCTTAAAAAGGCCCAGGAGGCCCTGGATCATGGGAAAAAGACGCTCGATACGGCTAAAGAAACCATCGGCAAGGACTCGCCCCTGATGTATCAGTTGGATCAGACGCTGAACGAGATTTCCACCATGACGCGTTCCATCCGCTCTCTGGCAGATTATCTGGAGCGCCACCCGGACGCCCTCCTTTACGGCAAGGGCGCGCCTAAAAGGAGATGACATCATGTTGCATAAGTTTCACAAAATGACGGCCATAGCTGTCGCTTTACTGCTGATGGCGCTCACCGCATGTGGGAGCAGCGCACCCACGCGGTTTTACATCCTGAGCCCCGTCGACGGCGCAGGCCAGGAGGCCCAGGGAGCGGCCGTCGAGCCCCGTGCAACCATAGGGATCGGGCCGGTGGCGTTTCCGGCCTATCTGGACCGGCAGCAGATCGTGACCCGTGTCAGCGACAACGAACTCCATCTTGCCGGATTCGATGAGTGGGCCGAACCCCTGAAAGACAACTTCACCCGTGTCCTGGTGGAAAACCTGTCGCATCTCCTCCCTGCCGATTCCTTCACCATTTTTCCGTTCAGAGGTCCTGAAGGGGTCGATTGGCAGGTGGCGGTGGAGGTCATTCGCCTGGATGGCGCCCTCGCCGGGGATGCCTCGCTCCTGGCCCGCTGGAGCATCTTTAAAAAGCAAAACAAAGATCTGCTGCTGACAAAGAAATCGAGCTTCAGAGAACCCAGCGGCGGCCCCGGCTACGAGGCACTGGTCGCTGCCCAGAGCCGGGCCGTCGAAGCCCTCAGTCGCGATATCGCCGGGGCCATCCAGGTCCTTTCCCTCGACAGGGGCAACCCCTGAAGGTTTAAACATTCGGGAAAGGAAAGACCCTATGCCCTCACAGGCGCCTATTATTGCCAAAGACCTGGAAATTGCCTATGGCGATGTGGTGATCCAGCGCGATCTCACCTTTACGGTGCAGAGCGGGGAGGTCTTTGTGCTCATGGGAGGGAGCGGGTGCGGCAAGACCACGGTGATGCGATGCCTGACCGGATTGAAGGCCCCTTCAAAAGGACAGGTCTTCATAGAGGGGATCAGTTTCTGGGAATCCGGCCAGGCCACTCGGGATCGCATTGCCCGCAGCATCGGGGTCGTGTTTCAGGGTGGCGCCTTGTGGAGTTCCATGACCCTGAGCGAAAACATCAGTCTGCCCCTTCACGAATTCACAGACCTGCATTCCCGTGAAATCAGAGACCTTGCATCGCTGAAGCTTTCTCTGGTGGGACTTGCGGGATTCGAGGACTACTACCCCTCTCAAATCAGCGGGGGCATGCGAAAACGGGCCGGCGTGGCCCGGGCCCTGGCCTTGGATCCCAAGCTTCTCTTCTTCGACGAGCCCTCGGCCGGGCTCGACCCGGTCACATCATCGTTGTTGGATGAACTCATTTTGGAGCTTCGGGACAGCCTCGGGACCACCATGGTCCTGGTGACCCACGAACTCCCCAGCATCTTTTCCGTGGCCGACAACTGCATATTTTTGGATGCGGAGACCCGGACTATGATTGCCAGCGGCGACCCCAAGCGTCTCAAAAAGGAATCCCAGGACCCAAAAGTTCAGGCCTTTCTGAGCCGGGGCGGCAAAAACCTGACCGGGTAGAGTTCCGGGATGACGATTGATATCTGTAAAATATAGTCTTCAAGAAAAAGCTTTTGGGGTTTCGTGCCCGAATGCTCTGCCAGGGCTGCATGTCTATAATTCTCCGCATGATGCTGAGATCATCTGTTGATGTTGGACTAATCCTCATGCAAAGCCGCTCACAATGAAAACCATCGGATATTTTGCCCCGAAGCTCATTTGCCAGGGAAAGGAACTCTTTATCCTATAGGAAAGCTTGAGGATCCTTGAAATCATATTCCCATTTTACCGTGTAAAATTTACCTGTCATGCTTTTTTAGCGCGTCATCAGGTCAAGCCTTTGGCAACAGACGACACCACTATTTTGTTGAAATTTTAGCCTTCACCAGGTAGAAGAACCTCATCGGATCAGAGACCCAGGGCGGCGATGCCCTGCATCTGGACCAAACTGCACTAAAGGAGAAGATTAATGATACGCCTAAGAGACACCCTTTCCCATCTCACGTACACGCAGGTCTGCAAGCTGTTGGGAACCAAAGGCCCCAGGCTCATACGGGAGGGCGGGACGTACGATATCGATCTGACAGAACAGGTGACGCTTACAAAAGACCTTTTTCAGCTCCACATGGATGGGGTTGTCGTTACCATACAACTGGACCCGTCGAAGCCGGACCGTCTCGCGTTTGCCTGCAATAGCTGTGATACTTCCTGTACACACCTGGGCGCGGCGTTTTCCCTGATACTGGAAGAAAAACTGGCCCTGGGCCTGGCAGCGCCCCCGCCCGATAAGACCCCGGTTGAAGACCTTAGCGATAAAGAGCTTGTGAAGCAGGCGATTGAAGAGAGGGTTGAACGCGCAAGAACGGAAAAGATGCGATTGAAATCCTTTGATGCAGATCGATTGTGGACAGACTATGCCGTGACCAACCGGTCTTCGGGCAAGACCTATCGCGTGGCCCTGCGGGGATGGGAAAGGGGGGGGTCGTTCTGTACCTGCCCTGATTTCAGAAAAAACACCCTGGGGACCTGCAAACACATCCTCCACGTCACTGAGAAAATGAAGTCCCGATTTAACAAATCCACCCGTGAGACCCCCTTCAAGGCGGAGGAAATCGCCGTTTATATCCGTTACTGCGAAGAACTGGAGTTGCGCCTCTTGATCCCGGAAGAGCTTGATAAAGAGGCCTTGACCATACTCAAGCCCCTGAAGGACAGGCCTGTCAAGGATGTCAAAGGACTTCTCGAACGTATTCGGGCCGTGGAGAGGCTTGGCCGGGAGGTGACGGTTTATCCTGATGCCGAGGAATATATCAATACGCTCCTCTACCGGGATCGGGTATCCGGCAAAATACAGGCGGTACGGAGGAACCCCGCCAGTCATCCCCTGAGAAAAACGCTCCTCAAGGCCGAACTCCTTCCCTATCAGCTTGACGGCATCGCCTTTGCCGTCGGGGCAGGCAGGGCCATTCTCGCGGACGACATGGGACTGGGAAAGACCATCCAGGGCATCGGGGCGGCTGAGTTGCTGGCACAGGATGCGGACATCTCCAAGGTCCTGGTCATCTGCCCTGCCTCCCTGAAATCCCAGTGGCGACTTGAAATCAAGAAGTTCAGTGATCGTAGTTGCCAGCTTGTACTGGGAAACGCCCAGGAAAGGGCCGAGCAATACGACGGACCCGCCTTCTTTACGATCTGCAATTACGAACAGGTCTTGAGAGACATCCTTTCCATCGAGCGGGTCAAATGGGACCTGATCATCTTAGACGAGGGACAGCGGATCAAGAACTGGGCCGCCAAGACCAGCATGGTGGTTAAGTCGCTCAAGTCGCCCTTTGCCCTGGTCCTGACCGGGACGCCTATTGAAAACCGCTTGGACGAATTGTTTTCCATTATCGAGTTTATCGATGACCGCCGCCTCGGGCCGGCCTTCCGCTTTTTTAACCGGTACCGGGTCACCAATGAAAAAGGGAGATTACTCGGATACAAGAACCTGAATGATCTCAGGGAAAAGCTCCAGCCGATCCTGCTCCGCCGGACAAGGAACACGGTCATGAAAGATCTGCCGCCTCGAACCACGGAGATTCTCCGCATTCCTCCCACTGATGAACAGCTTAAAATTCACAACGGACACAAGAGGATCGTCAGCTCCATTATCTCAAAGAGGTACATCTCTGAGATGGACCTCCTTCGGCTCCAGAAGGCCCTCCTCATGTGCCGAATGGCGGCCGACAGCACCTTCTTGGTGGATAAGAACCCGCCCGGTTACTCCAGCAAGCTGGAAGAGCTGGAGGTTCTCTTAGACCAGTTGATGGGGGAAGATGATCGGAAGGTCGTCCTCTTTTCCGAATGGACCACAATGTTGAACCTGATCCAACCTTTGCTGGAAAAGCGGAGACTCAATTATGTCCGCTTAGACGGGTCCGTTCCCCAGAAAAAACGGCAGGGGTTGATGCACCAGTTCCGGAGAGACCCGGACTGCAGGCTCTTTATCACCACCAATGCAGGGTCCACAGGCCTCAATCTTCAGGCCGCCAATACGGTCATCAATGTGGACCTCCCCTGGAATCCGGCCATCCTTGAGCAACGGATCGGCCGGGCCCACCGAATGGGACAGAAACGGCCGGTTCAGATATTTCTCTTAGTCACAGAAGGCACCCTGGAAGAAAACCTCCTCGGAACGCTTTCCGCAAAGCAGGCACTGTTCCTGGCCGCCCTTGACCCCGAGTCGGAGGCGACCGCAGTAGATCTTCAGACCGGGGTCGAAGAACTCAAGAATCGCCTGGAAATACTCTTGGGCGAAAAGCCGGATGCAGCGCTCGATGAAAGTCTGAAAAAAGACGTGGAAAAAGAGGCCGAAGCCCTGGTTCGGCGTGAAAAAGTCGCAGCGGCCGGGGGACAGTTGCTGGGCGCAGCCTTCTCGTTCATCGGCGAGATATTCTCCGGAAAAGAGGAAACCGAACAGACCCTTCAGATGGCCGAGGCCTTCAAGCAGAGGCTGGCCGAGTGCCTCGAAAGAGGGGATGACGGCACCCTGAAGATGACCGTCACCCTTCCGGACGAATCGGCCCTCGACGCCCTGTCCCGGTCCCTGGCGCAGATTCTGGCGTGAAATTGCTATTCCTTGCTGGTCGGAGCGAAGCGTACATCCCGCAGAATACGGGATTGCCCGTTTTTCTAAATCTGAAGTTAGGAGTGTACCCTTCTTTATTTCGGCCTTCCAGCCGCCAAGCACCGGCCGGTGGGCGGATGCGGATTTATCCTAAAGCCTTTCGCCTTTCTGGCCCTCTTCAGGTTCTCACGAAACCATCGGAGGGATTCATCCCGGACCTATCTTCCATTGACAAAACGGGCTGACATATCTTCATGTTTCGCATTCTGGCAACTTGTCCACTGATTCAAGGGCGCCCCCAAGGTACCAATAAGGTGCAGTTCATCGGACTTGCCTATGAAATATAGTCTTTCAACATCGTTATAGCCCAGTCTGGCAGCGGCTTCATCAACTCAGTACATGATCCTTGTTTAATAACAGCCACTTGTCGGAAAGGGGAATTAAACAGCGAGTTGTCCAGCAGCCGAGCTTCATCGATCAGCGGAAGGGCGGTTGCGATATTCTTCATTGTGCGGGGGATGCGGCTCCTTATCTTTTTGTCCGGCACAGTATGGCCGCCTTCGGAGACACGCTGATGGACTCGGGCTGCATTCAGCTCAGGGGTGTCTAACTGGATGTATACAAGGATGATTTTGTAGCCCAACGATTTTGCCTTGGCAACAAAATCGATTTTTGATGGATGTGAAAATACCGTTTCGAAACAAAAGGAAATTCCCTGAAGCACGAGATCTTCTCGAAGCCTTTCCGCAACAATCATCGCTCCACGAGTGGCAGCCTCCTGATTTTCAGGGTTTATCACCTTGGCAATCACATCAGCGCTTATGAGTTTAATGCCTCGGGGTTCTAAAAAAAGGCGGTAAAAGGTGGATTTTCCAGCGCCATTGCCCCCTGCCAATACCCAGAGTTGCTTTTGGATCTTCATTCGGATGTTTTGAACTCACCGTTACGAAAGTGACCTGTTTGCCGTTCGCCTGTCCTTACGTTCACCCTGTCAAGTAAGCCTGGTTGGCTTCTGCTGGCTTCATAATAAAATGGAGCGGATGTCAATTTAGACGACACTCCTTTTCTTTTGGAACTTCTTTCCAAATCGTTGAAGACATCATCCGGATCTACGGCTGCCGATGATAAGGATTCCAATTTGATGGTTTTGACGCCCTGCCTGACGGCAAACACCTCTTTAAGATCGATGACCCCTTCCACAACCCGGCCAAGTTCGGCCCAATATTCAATCTGCCTGGGGATCGAACGTTTTTGAAGCAGGCCTTCTTTTTTGGCGGCATCTATCAGATCTGAATTTAAACGCATTGGACTGGCCATTTGGGCTTTCCCCCTGTATTGATGTTGCTTTTTACTGCAAAAGTAGCGTATGGATACAGAATTGTCAATCCAAAAGAAAACTCATGAAACACATCCTGATCTGTAAGCTGACTCCCAGCCCCATCTCTTTCGCTATTTGCCTGACTTCCATTCTACCAATCGCAGCAGGATCTCATTGAACAGATCGAGGTCGTTGGCATCCTTGCCCCGCAGGAATTGAAGAACCCCGCAGTCCCGCTTGAGCAGCGGGACGGGGCTCTCCCAAATTTAGGGAGAATTCCCCTTACATCTTAAGTTCGCTCGCTAACCGCACTGCAAGCAACAGGGAACGCGCTCCCTGTGAATTTTCAATCAGCCTTTCCAGACTGTCCTCCGTTTCATCCGACGCCCGTCCAGGCGCGCCGGAAAAAAGATGACGCATCGGAATATTTAAAGCGCTCGTTATCTGAAACAGCTTCTGTATCGGGGGGGGCTTGGGGGACAATCCTTAAATAATTCAATTGATGTGCAGAGGGTTATGTGACATAAGGGAATTTATGCCACGACCAATCTGTAGTAAATTCCGGTACCCAACCGGCTTGTATTTAACCCGTGTGTTTTATTTTGTTTTATAAGGATAGGTTTTCCAGTCTTGTTGGGTTCGGTGCAAATTTCGGATGATCTGCTACGCAAGACTAATGACGAAAGCCTCTGTGGGGACTGCATGAGCCAAAAACTGAACAACTACCATATGTTGTGGTTGGGCTCACGCTGAGTTCGGGTTAACAGACGGGACCACGCTCTTGGATATAAGGCATATGTCAATGTTTCGATGGCCCAAATTGTTTGAAATTTCCATAAGATTTGTCAGTATTTCAGAGAGTTGACTAAAGAATCAATCTCAAAGTTACTCGAGCGATCCGAACTGGTGGATATCGCACGTTTTTTGGGGCGGTGATGTGTATAATCTTGGCAAGGATGACTCAAATATCCAAACCCCACACAACATACAAAATCTTGTGTCTGTGGGATGAATCTTAGTTTTGGTGAAAATCTGTTTTGCTTGTGTGTTAAGAATAAAGTCGACGCATTATGTGGTAGACTTTCATTTTAGGCCGAGGCAAGAGCCCCCCACCTCCTTTTTGACCCCCTTGTACTTCAAGGGTAAAAGGAGGTGGGGAGAATGTTATGGTACTGTGAAATCCATGGGATCCGGATCACGGCGCCAAGGATTGGGTACCGGGCCGAATTTTATTTTTTCCAAGGCGGGAGCAAGTATTCACCTGTTGCCAGATTTTGAGGCCATACCACGTTTCGGCTTCCGTCCTCTCTCCATTGAACCATGGGGAGCTGGCGATAGCCCTCGCCATACTTGGCATTATGAAGGTCGGTAAAGACCCAGCGTCCTGCAACACCTGTATAGTCTGTTTTTTCTAAAACAGGAACGAGCTTTTCAGAATCCGTTGTTCCGGCCTTTTCAACGGCGGCCTTGTAGATATGAAATGCATCATAGGTGTAGCCGGTAGGATAGCCGGGGGCCTCCTTAAATTTCTCCACGTAACGATCATAAAAGGGAATGGACTTGGGGGTCAGAGCCACACGGAAGGAGCCCATTGCAATGAGGGTCTCACCGACCGCCTTGCCGCCGCAATCCTTCCAGTAGCGATCCGAAGCACCCGTGCCAGAGACGCCGCCAATCATGGGGCCTTTCAAGTCATACCACTGTTTAATGTAAATGGCACCATCAACGTGGGCCGAAATCTCATAAATAAAATCAGACTTGCTGTTGATGATTTTGGTAAAGATTGGCGTAAAATCTTTTGTTTCCGTATCAAAGAATTCGGAATATACAACCTCAAGCCCATGATCCTTAAAGTATTTCTCAGCATCCTCTACCATGCCTCTCGTCCATAGGGCGTTTTCAGCCATAATGGCCATTCGTTTTGCCCCCATCTTTTTCACCGGCAAATTGTAGATGAAATCGTGGATGGCAAGCGAAAGGTCGCCCGACTGGTGCATGACCCTAAACCAGTATTTATATTTTTCCTTATCTGAATTGTAGTTGGCGGCCAGGGCCTCAGAGGCTGCGCCCGTAGAAATAAACAGTTTCTTGTAACGTGCCATCTGGTCCATGACCGACTTGGCCACTCCCGACGAGCATGTGCCAAAAACCACATCACACTTGTCCTGCAAGACCAGTTTTTTGTAGGCCATGGCCCCGTTTTCCGGTTTGTATTCGGTATTGGCAATGATCAATTCGATCTTTTTACCCATAATACCGCCTGCTGCGTTGATATCTTCTGTCGCCATTTTTGCTGCATTCAGGAGACTTTCTCCAGAAGAGGTCTTAAAAGGGGAGATGACGCCTATCTTTATGGTGTCACCAGCGACCGCCACACTCCCGTTCATGACAAAGAAAATACCCGCAAGGACAAGAACTATCTTCCAGTAACCATTTCTTTTCATTTCTACCTCCTTCAGTTAGGACATGGGTATTGTTTGGGAATTCCTGTCAGACAAGAGAACAATGTCACCCCCTTTCGCTTATGATAATTGCCCCTAGGCCATACCCAGGTATGCTTTGGCCACGGAAGGGTCTTCAGCCAATCCCTGACTGTTACCCTGACTAATGATTTTCCCTTCTTCCAGGACGTATGTGAAATCCGAGAACTCCAGGGCCAGTGCGGCATTCTGCTCTACCAACAAAATTGACAAGCCCTCTTCATTCAATTTTTGGATTACGTCAATAATGGCATCAACCACCAAAGGGGCCAGTCCAAAAGACGGCTCGTCCAGAGTCAGTAACCTCGGCGTTCCCATTATTGCCCGCCCAACCGCCAACATCTGCTGTTCGCCACCGGAAAGTGTACCGGCCAACTGTGTCTGTCTTTCTGACAAAATAGGCAGGTATGCAAAGACACGGTCCAAACCCAAATCGATTTTCTCCCTGTCTTGTTGCAAGAAGGCGCCCATCATGAGGTTTTGGTAAACAGTCATGTTCGGAAAAAGGAGCCTCCCCTCAGGACAGTGAACAATCCCTTCCTTTATGACGCCCCTCGGTTTAAGACGGGTAAGATCGCTGCCATCAAATCGCATAAGCCCCTTGACTGTTACCAGGCGAGAAATAGACCTCAAGAGTGTGGTCTTGCCGGCGCCGTTGCTTCCGATAACCGAAACAAAACTACCCTTCTCTACCCTGAGGGTTACGCCGTGAAGAACGCGAATTCCATGGTAAAAGGCCGCCAGGTCTTCTATTTCAAGCCAGGCCAATTCTTGTTCTCCTTTCGCCCAGATAGGCCTTTATTACATTCGCGTCTCTAACGATCGCTTCGGGCGGACCCTCGGCAATTTTCTTTCCAAAACTGATGACAACGACTTTTTGAACCAGCTTCATAAGCTCCCTCAACCTGTGTTCAATGATCACCACAGGAAGCCCTTGCGCATTCAAGCTCCGAGCCACATGGGAGATATTCCCTATCTCCTTCTGGGATAGGCCCGAAAATGGCTCATCCAACAAGAGGATCTTTGGAAAGGTGACCAGGGCGCGCGCGATATCGAGAAGCCTCAGCTCTCCCTGGTTCAGCTTGTCGACCTCTTGCCAGATTTTATCTCCAAGTCCCATCTCCTCCAGGATCTCGATGATATTTTCTCGCATTTCATTCTTGGAGCCGTGCTTCCTCAAGGAACGACGGCAGAAGGAGGGTACCATCATGGCCTCCATGACGCGCATGCCGAAGAACGGCTTTACCAGTTGCCATGTTCGAGTCAACCCAAGATTGACGATCTGGTATGGCTTGCGACCCTCGACGTTGTGACCAAAAAGGTTGACGGAGCCAGAATCAAAAGACAGAAATCCACTGATGCAATTGAACAGGGTTGTTTTTCCAGCGCCGTTGGGACCAATAATCCCCACGATTTCACCGGGAAGGACGCTGAAACTGACGGCGTTTAGTGCCTCGAGCCCCCCAAAGCGTTTTGACAGGCTTACGATGTCCAAAGGATTCATACAGGCCTTCGTTCTCCCAGCAAGATAAAAGATAGTACCTTTGATTTTTTAACGAACTTGAGGTTAAGAAGTCCATCCGGGGCCAGGTAGATCAATAGGATTAGTATGCCTGTGTAGATGACAATTCGGTATTCCTCCACGACCCGTAGATACTCGTTGAGGATCGTTAGACAGATGGCCCCAAACAGTGGCCCAACGATGGTCCCCATACCCCCGATCATGGCCAGGAGCACAACAATAATGGAAATATAACCGGACAGCATGGTTGGACCGATATGCATCTGAGAGTGGGCAAATACACCCCCACCGATCCCGGCCATAAAACCGCTGATGGCAAACGCCTCGATCTTATAATAGGCAGTGTTGATGCCGGCTGACTGGGTAGCATCCTCATTCGCACGTATGGCCTTGAGTATAATGCCATGCCTGGATCGTGCATAGAGCGTCAGAACAAGATAAACCGCTACCATAACCCCCCAGGCAACAAAGAAATCCTTTTTTGGATCGTCAGTAAAAACATCCAGGCCCGATATACCCTCTTCTCCGCCAGTGATTTTGTAAAAAATGAAGCTAAGCTTGAAGAGGATGGACGCGAAAGCCAGCGTGGCCATTGAAAAATAGGGGCCCTTAAGACGAAGTGTCAAGTACCCGATACATATACCGGAAACGCCTGCCGCCAATGCGGCCAGCGGAATGGCGATGAATAGGGAAGCGGAAAGGTGAGAATTCAAGATCCCTGAAAGATAACCTGCCCCCCCAACAAAAAAGGCGAAACCAAAATTGACTTCATGGGTATACCCTGTCAGGATATCCCAGCTCATAGCGAAAATGGCATAGATGGCAGCTATTTTTATGACCTCGACATAAAATATGTTATCGCTCAAAAGGGCGAATACAGCCATAGCGCCCAATATGGCCAAGCCGAATGGTGACTGTCTTATTAATGAGAACCCCGATTTTTTGGTTAGGTTCATTTTTTACCTCAGCTTGTATCCCATAATACCGGAGGGTTTGAAAACCAAGACCAAAATGATGACGACCAGGGCCACCAGTTCGGTAAGTTGTTCATTAATAAGAAAAGAACTCAACACCTCGGCATAACCTATTAAGAACGAAGCAATGATACTCCCTACAAGCGAGCCCATCCCGCCTAAGATGGCAATGGCAAAGGCCTTAATCAGCGGGAAAAGCCACATTTCAGGAACAACGGACGAGACAGGGGCGATCAAGGCCCCGGCCAGTGCCGCGAGGACGGCGCTGAGGCCCGTTGTGATGAGGGTGGCCGTCTCAACGCTAACACCCATAAGAATGGCTCCGGTTCGTTCCTGAGAGACCGCATCAATGCTTTGACCCATCTTGGTTCGCTTTAGGAAATACCAAAGAGCGGGCAGGATCAGAGCCGTGATCGGAATCAGAATGAGCTGCTGATTAATGATTTTGAGACCCCCGATGGAAAGGCTTCCCTCGATAAAGCTGGGAACGGAAGTCCCCGATACGCCAAACAATAGTGACATGATTTCGCTTACGAAAAGGGCTAGGGCCAAAGTCATAACCATGACGTAAGTGAGAGAATGAATGTAAGGACGAAGAAGGACATAGTAAACCAGGCATGCAAAAACGCCAACGGAAAGGACCGCAAATATGGCGGATAGGATCAGAAGGTCTATTCCTCCTGCCCCAAATATGAGTGTGTAGAAGATATAAGTCAAGTAAGCGCCGAGCATATAGTAGGTGCCATGTGCGAGATTCAGAATGCCCCCTACGCTAAAGATCAGAACAAAACCAACCGCAATGAGTGAATACAGTGCCCCTCTGACAGCCCCGATAATCAAGATTTCCATGGGCAATCCTTAGTTCTCTCTAGTTCGGGCATCTATACAAAAATCGTCCCGTTTCCATTTTCCCAGGCTCACACAACTGTTAGTCTACGCTTTAACCTCAATTTCGTGTATTTTGAGGCCTTTTGATGGGGTCTACAAATAGCCGTAAGCGGTCCATCCTCCGTCAATGGTCAGGATTGAACCGGTGATGAAAGAGGCTTCCTCACTGGCCAAAAATAGCGCAGCCCCCAAGACGTCTTCAACCTCTCCTATGCGCCCTTGCGGGGTTCGTTTTTCAATGGCGTCTACGGGCATTATTCCCTTGTCTATCAAATCCGTAACCAGCTCCGTTCGGATATATCCTGGGGCAATCGCATTAACCCTGATTTTTTTCGCCGCCCATTCGCTGGCCAGGACCTTTGTCAGCATATTCCCGGCAGCCTTGCTGGCGCAGTAGGCGGCTCGCATGGGTGCTGCCACAATGCCGTATACAGAGGTAATGTTGATGATGCAGCCGCCTCCCTGAAGCATCATTTGCCTACCTGCAGACTGGCAACCGTAAAAAACGCCAAAAAGGTCTGTCTCAACCGCCCGAATCCAGTCTTCCGGAGCAAGTTCTTCTGATGGATGTGCCATCGAAATTCCGGCATTGTTGACCATGATGTCGAGTCGCCCAAATTTTTCAACGGCCGTGTCGACCACCGCCTGGATGCTCTCACTGTGTCTCACATCTACTTTCATTGCAAGCGCCTGGCCGCCCTTGCTGTTTATGGTATCAGCAATGGTCGAAAGAAGATCCATTGAACGGCTCGCGAGAATGACCGTGGCGCCCTCCTGCGCATATTGGATGGCTATACCCTTGCCAATACCTTTGCTGGCGCCTGTTATGATTGCGACCTTGTTGTTGAGCTTCATCAGTCCCCTCCGTCTTACGGCTCATTCAGAATTTATCGGGTTTCTTGGTGCCTCTCTCAAAAGGACTCTCGTTTACCGTTTAGGTGGCAAACCAGGTGCCTGACCCTCTACCAACGCCTTGTTTTCCTAATTTTTGCAAACAGGATCTTTAAGGCGACGTGGTTCTCACTGATATCAACCTCGAGAACCTCTATAGATGCCGTTATGGCACCTCCCGCAACGAACGGAGAACTCAAGGTTTGTTCCTCCTATATGTGAATCGTTCCAAAGCCCGGCAGTCTGGTGGCTGGGTGCCAAAGCAGGCTATCCGTATTCCTTTCTAAGGGCGCTTTTTAGGATTTTCCCTGTGCCCCCCCGTGGCATTTCATCAATGATTTCCGCTTCCCTCAGTGCCTTAAAATGTGCCAGATTATCGCGGCTGTAGGCAATTATTCCCTGAGCAGTCAATTCTGCTCCGGGTTTAAGTACCACAATCGCTTTCGGGATCTCCCCCCATTTCGAATCCTTCTTACCGATAACGGCACACTCCAATATGTCCGGATGTGAGTAAAGAACCTGCTCTATCTCCAGCGATGAAATATTTTCTCCTCCGCTGATGATAATATCCTTCATCCTGTCACGGATATAAAGTGAACCATCAGGCCCTAAGGATACCAGATCTCCTGAATGATACCACTCGCCTTCCATGGCCCTATCGGTCGCTTCATCTTTATTCAAATACCCTTTCATGACCATGTCGCCTCGAACAAGCAGTTCACCGATCGATTGTCCATCCCAAGGAAGTTCGCTTCCAGATTCATCGATAACCTTGAATTCAACGCCTATCATGGGGAAGCCCCAGGTTTTATGGGCGCGGTGCCGAAACGTATCGGGGTCGAGGTCAGGCGGAAGCTCCGGAAAGGCGATCAGGGGGCAGGTCTCGCTCATTCCGAATGCGCCGTGAACCGTACAGCCGAATATCTCTTCGGCCCTGGCACACATTCCGGTCGGGGGCGGTGCACCCCCGATGAGGATATCTTTCAGGCTTGATAGGTCATAGGATGTCAGTTCAGGAACTTCCATGAGGGAGTTAATCATCGTCGGAATAATAAAAAACTTGTTGATCTTTTCGGTTTGAACCAGGTTCAGGACCTGAACCGGATCAAACTTTTTGAGCATTACATGGGTTCCGCCTTTGGCTGTCAAATAGTGCGGCGTTCCCCAACCGTTGACATGAAACAGTGGGATTAGATGGAGCTGAATGTCTGTCTCATGAACCGGGTAAGTGGCCATGGCAGACAGGGCATGGAGGTAAAGATTGCGGTGCGTTAACATGACGCCCTTTGGCGGGCCGGTAGTGCCGCTCGTGTAAAAGAGTTCGGCCATATCGTCTTCTGCAAAGGGGTAATCACCAGGCGAACGCCTCGGCGCGGCAGAAGATCCTTCAAGGAGATTGTCATATTCGCCGTCAACCCATTCAGGCGGATTATCCATTTTTCCCAAAATGTAATAGTGCCTTACCGAGGGAATGTTCTTTAAAATGGGCTCAATTTTTTCAAGGAAATCCGAATCGATGAACACCACCCCGGGCTCTGCGTCTTCAATGATGTATTGAAAATCCTGTGAGGCCAATCTGATATTTAGAGGAAGCAAAACCCCTCCCATTTTTACGATGCCGTAGTAACATTCCAGCAAACGATGGCAGTTATATCCCAAATAGGCCACCCGCTCTCCGGGTCGAATGTTCAGATCCTCCAAGGCATTAGCCAGGCGCTCCACACGCTCCCCGAACTGCGCATAGGTCCATTGTTGCCCCTCACAGCTGACTGCTGTCTTTGGACCAAAGAGCTTAAGAGCCCTTTCCAAAAAACGAACTTGTGTCAGAGTAATGTTCATGGCTTTCATCCCCTAACTGATGACTATCTTTTGTATTCGTACCACCCGTGGCCTGTTTTTCGGCCTAAATGATTGGCATTGACTTTTTGCTTCAAGATGGGTCTGGGCCTGAATCGTTCACCATACGAGTCATAAAGGATCTGTTGCACCTGGAGGTTCAGATCATTGCTGGTCAGATCCATGAGCGCGTATGGCCCAATCGGATGCCCTAATCCCAGTTTGCAGGCGGTGTCGATATCTTCAGGTGAGGCCACGCCTTCCTCCAGCAATCGGTTGGCCTCAATCCACATGGCATGAAGGATCCTGTTGACAGCAAACCCTGTCACATCTTTCACCATGATGGGCGCCTTACCGATATTGCGGCAGCAATCCATCATAGCCGTTACCGTCTCTTTTTCAGTCTCTAAGCCAGGTATAACCTCTACCAATTTCATTACAGACGCGGGTGAGAAAAAATGCGTTCCCAGAAATCGGCCGATCCGTTCCTTGGTGACAGAGGTTGCCAGCAGCGTAACAGGGATGCTAGAGGTATTCGTTGCGAAGATACACCCTGGTTGGCACACCCGGTCCAGTTGTGAAAAAACCTCTCTCTTGGTTTCCAGATCCTCAAAAACGGCTTCTACCACAAGGTCCACACCTTTTAAGACCTTATATTGATCTGTAGGAGTCATACGAGAAAGGGTAGAGGCTTTATCTTCAGCCTGAAATGTTCCCTTTTTTATTGCCTTGTCCAAGACGCCTCCCAGGCGCTCTTTCCCTTTTTGAGCCAGATCAAGGGACGTCTCTTTCATGCACACTTCGTAACCCGACATAGCGAAACAGAGGGCAATCTCGGCTCCCATCATTCCCGCGCCTATCACACCCACCGTGTTTATTCCTTCCACAATTCTTATCCCTCCTAACGCCCAAAAAATTTCGCGCCTCAGCGAGTTAGCCGTGTGAGAGCTGTATCTCTACACAGTCAGTCCCGTATGCCCTTATACTCTGATCACACACGCATCTGCCTGGGCCAACCCACCACAGATCGCTCCCAGTGCGTATCCGCCTCCCTTTCGATGCAATTCGTACATCAGGTTCATTATCAGGCGGGCTCCGCTGGCCGTATTTGGGTGGCCGACGGCAATGGCGCTGCCATTAATGTTGGTTCTTTCACGCAACGTTTGAGCCTTTTCCTTGTCCTTATCGGTCATCAGAAGCGTACTTACAAGAGGCACCGCGGCAAAGGCCTCGTTTATCTCAATAAAATGGATGTCATCAAGACTCAATCCCGCTCGGTCAAGGGCTTTCATGGCTGCATAGGCAGGCCCTTCTGGCATGCGGTTTGGATTAATGGCGATGGAGGACATGGAAATGATTTCGGCTAAAGGCCTCAGGCCCAGTTCATTGGCTTTGGATCTTTTCATGAACAAGATTGCCGTGGCGCCATCGTTCAGTCCAGGCGCATTCCCTGCAGTCACACCTTTACATCCGTAGATGCCCGGAAGCCCGGCAAGCTTTTCAATGGTCGTGTCTTTTCGGTACTGTTCGTCAATGTCGAGAACAACCGGGTCACCCTTTCTTTGGTGGATCTCCAAGGTCATCATCTCATCTTTGAACTTGCCAGCCTCCCATGCCCGCCCATAGTTGTAATGGCTTCTCATAGCCCATTCGTCTTGTTCTGCACGGGAAATTCCATACTCTATGGCCACGTTGTCCGTATCTACTGATACCGGGTTGAAATCTTTATATCCCAAAGCAAAGAGGGGATCTTCCATTTTCACATCTCCCAAACGAAATCCTTTCCACCGAAGCCCCCTGACGATTAGCGGTTCCTGGCTAAAAGACGTGGCCCCGCCTCCGATGGCACACGCGATCTCCCCGGCAACCATGGCACGACATCCGTAATGGACCGCTGACATGGCCGATACGCAGGCCTTGTCTAAAGAGATCGAAGGGGTTTCCGGTGGAAGCCCGGCCTTGAGAAGGGTCTGACGTGCAGCCACAGAAGTATAAACATCCTTGCATACAGAGGTATCGCCTACGCCCCAGTAGACTTCATCAACCTGGTCCCCGGCCACCTGGACCCTTTCCAGGACCTCTTTCATCGGCAATGCCCCGAGATCAAAGTAATCGTATTCCCTCAACGATCCACAGTAGCGTCCGAAGGGTGTCCTGACGGCACTCACTATGACAATATCCTTATACATCCCTACCACCTCTCTTTACTTTAACAGCTGGTTAGCGATGATCATACGCTGAATCTGATTGGTCCCTTCATATATCTGCGTTATTTTCGCATCGCGCATCATCCGTTCAACCGGGTATTCCCTGGAGTAGCCGTAGCCGCCAAATAGCTGGACCGCATCGGTGGTGACCTGCATGGCCGTATCCGATGCAAACCACTTGGCCATGGAAGCCAATCTCGGAATATCCTTGGAATCCGGATCATTATCGATCGTTCCGCAGACCCGGTAGATCATGGTCCGTGACAATTCAATCTTTAGGGCGATCTCCGCAATCATCCATTGAATGCCCTGAAACTCGGTGATCAGTTTCCCGAACTGCATTCTGTCCTTACCATAGTCTATAACCGCGTCCAAGGCACCCTGTGCAATGCCAAGGGCCTGTGCCCCTACTGCGGGACGGGTGTAATTGAAGGTCTTCATAAGGATTTTGAACCCATCACCTGGTTTGCCAATGACATTCTCTTCAGGAATTATACAACCTTCGAAAATGAGTTCCCTTGTATCTGAACCCCGAATGCCCAGTTTCTTTTCTTCTTTGCCCACAGAAAAACCGGGAGTGTCTTTTGGGACCACCAGCATGCTTATGCCTTTGTGCGCCTTGGCCTTGTCTGTATAGGCCACGACCGTCACAATGTCTGACACCCCCCCGTCGGTGATAAATATCTTTGTCCCGTTGAGGACATACCCGTTGTTCTTGTGTGTGGCAACGGTTCTGATACCGGTCACATCGGAGCCGGCCCCCGGCTCTGTAATGGCGCATGCACCCAGAACCGAACCCTCGGCCATGGGCTTAAGCCATCTCATCTTTTGATCATGACTTCCTCCTATAAGAAGCGGATCTGTGGCCAGGGCCTGGGTGGTGAGAATAACGGATGTGGAGGCGCATACCCGTGCCACCTCCTCGACCGCGATGGCGAGGCTGACCATGCCTGCTCCTGTTCCACCATATTCTTCAGGAATTTGAATGCCAAGAAGGCCGTTTTCTTCAAGTATCTTTTTGTTTTCCCAGGGGAATTCTTCCTTTTGATCAATTTCCGCAGCCCTTGGGGCAAACTCGTTTTCACTGATTTTCCTGACCATATCGCGGAGCATCTGCTGCTCTTCTGATAGCCTAAAATCCATGATTCTTTCCTTATTCGCCTCCCTTGTCACATACGAGCGTTCGGGATAAGAACTCTTCGAGGGTCCGTGGATCGACCTGGCCTAACAACCTGTTCATTTCTCTCCCGCCGCTAAATATGAGAAATGTCGGTGTGCCACCGACACCATAATTCTTTCTGAACACCTCCACAGACTCCTCTTCCAATAGACGCAACTTTAGCCTATCGCCGCACGTTTTAGCCGCAATACGCTCGATAACCTCTATCTGTCCCAGAAAGTCCGGATCTCGATGCATGCACAGTATGAAAACAGGCATCCTTTCTTTGAGGACTTCTTTTTCAAAGTCCTCCAAACCAACCGAACGAATGGATGCTTTTTTTTCTGATGATTCGTCGCCGTAACGATGTCTGTCAGATTTCACGAGCAATTCCTGAGGTTCAAATGATTTCAACCATGCATTGCCTTGCGTTTGCACCAGGATAGAAATCCTTACCTTCTATCTGAGCGAACAATGGGAAGCATCCTTTTGAGTTTTTGAGAGATGGTCAACATGCTGTCTTGGAATCTTCGTCTATTCCCTCAATTGTTTTTGTATTGATGATAGGCAAGAGCTGTGCCAACGGGAAAAGGGTCCTGCACAGAAAAATTTTCTTAATTTTAGGGTAGTTAGCTCGGGTTTGCAACGAAATGAATTCTCACGGATGGGGTCTGAGTGTGGTATACAACAGGAGTGTTGCGAGACACATGTGTTGTATGCTACATATTTGACGCAGTTTGAGAGATGCTATATCTCTTGATTTTTCTATAAAGAGTGCTTCGGTCTATCCCTAAGATACGTGCCGCTTTTGCCTTGTTCCAATCTGTTTTTTCCAAGACCGTGAGGAGCTCTCCCGATCCCTCAACAGGTCTCTTTTCGCGGACCAATTGTTTATTGTCTGAATGCCTCTTTATCTCTGAAGGTATATGGTCGAGGGAAATGATAGGACCACGGCAGAGGACAAATGCGTGTTCGATGCTGTGTTCCAGCTCTCTGACGTTCCCCGGCCAGTGATAGTTCATGAAGGCCCTAAACACGTCATCGGATAGACCTTCAATGCTCTTCTTGAAACTCTTGTTAAAGACATTACAAAAATGGTCGACAAGCAGGGGCATATCCTCAAGCCTTTCTCTGAGTGGGGGAAGCGGCACCTCTACAACTTTCAGTCGATAGTACAGGTCCTCTCGGAATTCGCCCAGTCTTATCTTTTTTTTCAAGTCCCGATTTGTACATGCAATAACACGAGCATCTACCTTTATGGAAACAGACTCACCCACCCTCTCAAATTCTTTTTCTTCCAGCACTCTCAAGAGCTTGAGCTGTATTCTCGGGGAGATATCTCCGATTTCGTCCAAGAGAATCGTTCCGCCATGGCCCGCCTGAAAACGACCCTGGGAGTCCTTTATAGCACCGGTAAAGGCCCCTTTAACATGGCCGAACAGCTCGCTTTCGAGCAAGTTTTCGGGCAATGCAGAGCAATTCACGGTTATAAGCGGTCCAAAGGCGCGGCTGCCACTGTGATGAAGCGCCTTGGCCACCAAGGACTTACCTGTACCACTCTCACCCGTGATTAAGACCGTGGTGTCCAAATCAGCCAGGTTCTCTAAGAGCCCGTAGATATCCTGCATATTTCGGCTCTTACCGATAATGTTCTGGAATTGGTGTTTCTCTCTCAATTCACGCTCCAGGTCACTAAGCCTGGTTATATCCCTTATGACAAGAACTGTCCCCGTGAATGTCCCATCGCGATCCAGAAGAGGTGAGCTCGTGACGATGACTGTTTGTTGAGGACAATGCCGGCGATTGCATCCAATTCTGTATCCCTTAATAATCGTTTTCTTTCGCAAGGAGTTGCTCAAGACCTCATGGCATGATTGACTGCACTGGTTTGGGCATTGGGTGAATACTCTTCCAACGATGTCTCTACCTGATATTCCGCAAATGTTTTCTGTTGCCTCATTGGCCTCAATGACCACCATATCCGTATCAACCGTGATAATAGCGTCTCTTACGCTTCTGAAGATAGCCTGCAACCGGCTACGGTGTCTCTCCAGTTCTTCTTCGATTCGTTTGCGATCCGTTATGTCACGAACAATGCTACGAAATCCAATCGGATGTTCCTCGGGGTCTTCCAGTAAAGATATTGAATTTTCTATGATCCTCTTGGTTCCGTCCTTCCTGATGATTTCATAATAAAAGGCCTTGTCAGGTACTCCTGTCCGGTAGACTTTGTTGTACCCTCTATAAACCGCCTCTGCCATTGGCTCTGTCATATATTTCCGATAATTCAGACCAAAAAGTTCCTCCCTCGGAAAGCCGGTTATCCTGGAAAATGAGTCGTTACAGAACACTGTGTTTCCTTTGAGATCAACTTCAACGTATCCCTCTTCGATGCCTTCAAGGATGGTTCGATACCTCTCCTCGGACTCTCTCAAGGCCGCTTCAGCGTGTGTGCTATCCTCAGATCCCGGTGTTGATACGTTTGGGGCCTGCTTCAATCGGTTAGATTTCTGTTTTTCGTTCACCAAGATACTCCCTACATCCCCACGCTAAAAAAGTTCTGCCCGCTATCTTGATGCGGTTAGGAAACAGTGATCTATCCATCCTCTATGTATTCAAGTGTAAGGATGTTATCCCACGGGTCCGCCTTTGTGACCCTGATGGAGATTTCCTGACCCTGGCGGAGGATAACCCCGTTCTTTCGTTTCAGACCCGCAATTATTAGGAAGTCCGTCAGTACCACAGGGTATTTGGTTTTCAACTCGTCCAGGATCAGGGCCCTCAGCGTTGTGCCACGGTTCAGATTCAGATATTTGAGGGCCCAATAGCGGAGGTACCCCGGAATGAATGGGATTTGCCTTGATTAAAAACCAAAGAGGAACAGCTGTCAAGCCGAATCGGGGACCACACTATGTCGCGGAGGGAAGACAAATTTAGACACAGGAACCCGCACATCTTGTGGTCGCACCGCTGATGGCCGTTTGCTTTGAAATGCAGCATGACTATATCACTTGATAATTGAATCAGTTACCTGGGGTGCCAGTGTCAACAGATGTTGTTGCCATAACTGCCATGGCCAACCGTGGCAAATCATGTGATACCATCAGTCAGGAAGCCACAACGAAGCCTGATATAGTCATGGCCAACAATGGTTTTCTGCGTGGCTTAAAACGTCATGTATCAAATTGATATCACTTCAAAAGAAGATACTGTCAGATGAGCACAAATCAACGCCCTACATGATTCAAAACGCCTTGCGGGTTATGATGAATGGGTGCTACATCTTGTGGTCGCCCGGTTGGTGGACAATTACCATATGATTCAACAAT
>CAYPDL010000003.1:52655-63295 GCA_964409475.1 uncultured Desulfobacteraceae bacterium
TACCATATGATTCAACAATGCCTGCTATATTATTATTTCAGCCCTGAAAGTCTGTTGAAAAAACAGAAGGTTCCATATCGCACCCTTGACCTGTTGGATGTCTGCTCTAAAATGATGCTTTAACCTTACGTGGATATCGGATGTTTTAAGGGTCGCGGAGCCAGTGGACGGCGTAAAAAACCGATGTTTTTTGACAGATCTGGGATTTGGAGATGAAAATATGTGTTTCTTGTGCCACCCAGATGCGCTATTGACCAACCCATGTCAGCACCAGCCTGCATCATCAATTGATAGCCCAGAATACACCGAAGCCATTACCCTGAACGCAGACAAGTCACTCACGCTTCAGGGTGGATGACGGGATACGTCATTTGAAAACCAGACCGCTACCACAACCTTATGCAAAGGCCTCAGTGCGCCGCAGGGTCGCTGACGCTGCATAATCTGAAAATCAAGCCATGACCTTGGGGGGCCGGAATCCAGCATGATCTCGCGCCAAGACGCGGAGACGCCAAGATTTTTGGGTAGATTTGTGCAGAACTTTGTTGCTCGTTGCCGGTTGTGACGATGCGGGAACAAGGTGCGCAAATTTCTGCTTGACACTGACCCTGTGAGCGTATATTTTTGGATTTTAAAATAATAATGAATAATAAAGGAGAAACGACTCATGTCTTCCAACAGCAAACAAACCAAGGCGATTCGCGCTCGAAAGGCAAGGCCTAATAAGAAAAATATCAAGAAGAATCTGGTTCGCATTCAACAGAATGCCGCCATCCTGAGAGAACTGGCTTCCGAATCAGAATCCTGATCCCCTCTGTCATTCCCATCCCCACCCCGGCCCATCCTGTCACCCAGAATGCCGTCACTGGAGTATTTTCTCCGGGTCTATGCTTGCGCCCGCGATGAGCCGTCAGACGTATATCCGGGCACGGGAAATCTGCTTTTTCGCGTTCCTGGACAGAAAAAAAGCGCTTGACACGGTTGGTTGTATACAGTACACAACCACGTAACACAGGCACAAATCGCTTTTTCCTATCCACCCTTCGATTGATGGGCATTCACGCCCGCAAGGAGGAGGAACCCAATGGATCTATTCAGAAATATCACCGTCCTATCCCTTGAACAGGCGACCGTACTCCCCTATTTGACATACCGACTGGCCCATGACGGGATGCAGGTGATCCGATTGGAGCACCCTGTTTACGGCGATCCCAACCGGATGATCGGCGAAAACGTCTTGGGTGAAGAGAGGATGAACGCCTATTTTCTCTGCATCAATGCGGGGAAAAAGGCCCTGACCTTGAATCTCGCCGACCCGGAAGGCGGGAAGATCTTCCACCGTCTGATCAATGAACTGAACGTGGATATCTTTGCAACCAACCAGCTTCCCAGAAATTATCAGAAACTGGGGATCGACTACGAAACCCTGAAGCGCGTGAAACCCGATATCATCTGGTTAGGCGTCACCGGTTTCGGTCCGGACAGCAACGAGGCGGCATATGATCCCATTTTGCAGGCGCGATCGGGCCTGATGGAATTGACCGGGGAGGCCGATGGAGACCCCCAGGTATTGGGCGTCCCCCTGCCAGACATGGGGACCAGCGAGCACTCTTATGGGCTCCTCATGAAGGCCCTTTTCAAACGCCAGGCCACCGGAGAGGGGTCCTGCATCCACATGTCCATGTTCGAATCCTCGGTGTCCTGGATGACCGTGCCGATCACCCTTAACAAGCTTCTCAACAAGACGATCACCCGCAGGGGAAACACCCATGAATTCTTCTGCCCGGTCTCGGTTTACCAGACCAGCAACGGTTTTGTCTATATGGCCGTCGGAAATGATCGACAGTGGAAGTCCATGGTCTCCCTGGATATGTTCAAATCCCTGGACAGGCCTGAGTATGAAAAGAATGCAGGGAGGATAAAGGATGTGGAAGATCTGAACCGGGCCATCAACCAGGTGACCCGTCAGCGTACCTCAGAGGAACTGATCGACCTGTTCAATTCCCTGACGCTCCCTATCAGCAAGATCAAGACGATCCCCGAGGTTATCGCGGACCCCCTGGTAGCGCGTCGCCTCCTTTTTTCCACAGATGTGAAAACCGGCACCGAGATAACCCTGCCGCCGCCCCCAAACATGACCTCTTTTCTGGACCAACTAAACCGCAGGCTCCCCTTTCCGCCCCGTTTCGGAGAACACAACGCGGAGATATATGGACAAACGCTCGGATACTCGGGCCAGGAATTGAGCGCATTGAAAGAGAAAGGCGTTATCTAAGGAGATACTAACATGACCGTTTGGATTGAAACCGAACTTTGCAATGGATGCAAACGTTGCATAAAGGCCTGCCCCTACGGGGCCGTGGAACTGAAAGACGGCAAGGCCCACATCCTGGAGAACTGCACCTCGTGCGGGGCGTGTATCGAGGTCTGCAAACAGAAGGCCATCCAGACCGACATCGAACCGAGGGCCATACCTGATTTCAGCGATTGGAAGGGGGTCTGGGTCTTTACCGAACAGCGCGACGGCGCCCTGAGCCGCGTCTCACTTGAACTCCTCGGCAAGGCCCAGTCCCTTGCCGCAGATCTGGGACAGGAGGTATCGGCCGTGCTCTTGGGCCACCAAGTATCCGGTCTCACCAAGGCCCTGCTCGAGTACGGGGCGGACCATGTCTATCTGGCCGAGCACAAGTTGCTTAAAGACTACCGGTCCATCGCCTATGCCAAGGTCCTGGGGGGACTGGTCATGGAATTCAGGCCTAATATTCTCCTGATGGGGGCAACCCATATCGGTCGGGATCTGGGGCCTCGTCTCTCCAGGCGCGTGGGCGTGGGGCTGACCGCGGACTGCACGGAATTAAGCATCGATCCGGAGGAAAAGATCCTCCTCCAGACCCGACCTGCCTTTGGAGGCAATGTCATGGCGACCATTGCCAACCGCTATTCCAGGCCACAGATGGCCACGGTTCGACCCGGGGTGATGGAAGCGGTTAAGAAGGGTCGCAACAAAGGCGATGTGATCAAATATAAGGTCACTCTGAGCGAAAAGGAGATCGGCACAAAGGTCCTCGAACAGTTCAAGGAAAAGAAAAAGGGGGTGAGCCTGAGCGATGCCAGGGTGATCGTGGCCGGGGGGAGAGGCGTCGGATCCGATGCGGGCATGAAATCCCTGTTTTCCCTTGCAGAGGCCCTTGGCGGCGAAGTCGCCGGTACGCGTATCGTTGTGGAAGAGGGTTGGCTCCCTGTAGAAAGGCAGGTGGGGCAGACCGGACAGACCGTCAGACCCGAGATCTATATCGCCTGCGGCATTTCAGGGGCTATCCAGCACCGGGCCGGCATGCTGGGCTCCCGATATATCATCGCCATCAACAAGGATGCAGGGGCGCCCATCTTTCAGGTGGCGGACTGGGGCATTGTGGGGGATCTTCACCAGGTGATTCCCCAATTGACCCAGGCAGTCTCGCAAAGCAAGCGCAAATAGGGGGAGGACCATGTTACGTTCAGATATCGAAACGCTTCACAGAAAAATCATGGCCAGGTTTGTGAATGAGGAAGTAATCCCCGTGGCCAGAGAACTGGATGAAAAGGGGGATTTTCCATTTTATCTGTTTCACAAGCTCGCGGATATGGGTATCCTGGGCATTCGGTACCCCAAGAAGGTGGGGGGATCGAACGGCAACACGACCCTCTACTGTATTGCCATGGAAGAACTGGCAAGAGGGCTTCTGAGTCTGGCTGCAACCACCGCCATGCAGTGCCTCATGGCTACCAACGGCCTCTATCTCTATGGAACCCCGCAGATGCATGAGGAATATCTCCGTCCCGCCCTGCGGGGTGAAAAAATCGGGGCCTTTCAGTTGACAGAGCCGGAGGCAGGCTCTGACCTGGGCGCGGTGAGGACATCGGCCACAAAGGTCGATGACGGATGGGTCGTCAATGGCATGAAGACATGGTCCACCAGCGGACCCTATGGTCATTTCCATACGGTCCTCTGTCAGACCGACCCGGCCAAAAAATTGAAGGGCCTCATGTTTGTCCTCATTCCGAGCGACACACCCGGCTTCTCTCACAGCAAGAAATTTGAGACCCTCGGCACCCGGACATCGTCCCTCTCTGAGATCTATTTCAATAACTGCCACGTCCCGAACGAATACATGCTGGGCGAACTCGGAAAAGGCCTGGATGTGCTGCTCACGATCTTAGCCGAAATCCGGATTATGACCGCATGCCTGGCCATCGGTCTCCATCGGGCCGCCATGGATGATTCCATCCGATACTGCAAGGAACGGACGCAGTTCGGAAAACCGATCGGAAAATATCAACTCATTCAGGCCAAGATCGCCAATATGGCCGTGAACCTGGAGGCAGGCCGCCTCATGTCCTACAAGGTCACCCACCTCATCGATAAAAAGGTGGCGTGTCTGAACGAGGCCTCCATGGCCAAATACTTTACCGTTGAATCAGCGTGCAGCGCCTGCGATCAGGCGACCAGGATCTTCGGAGCCTATGCCTATTCCATGGAATATCCGATTCAGAGATATTACCGCGACAACCGCTTTCTCCTCTATGGCGGCGGCACCCACGAGGTCCTGCAGACGACCATCGCCAGGCAGTTCGGCCTTTAATACAGACAGCCCCCTGATTGACCATGCTTGAAACCGAAAAAATTGACGCCATGGCATTTGAAGGACTTCAGTCGCTCCCTGCGAGGAGATCATTGGGCCAGGGCGTCTATGAGAGACTCAAGCAGGCCATCATACAGGGGGACTTCGGTCCGGGCGGTCGCGTGGTGGAAAGCCGGCTGGCGGGGGCCCTGGGCATCAGCCGGACGCCCGTTAGGGAGGCGATTCACAAACTGGAACGTGAGGGACTGCTGCGGCAGGACCTGAATCGGGGTTTCTTTGTGGCCGGTCTGGGCCGCGCCGATATCGAGGAGACCTTCGGCATCCGGGGCGTCCTCGAAAGCTATGCAGCAAGGTTGGCGGCCATCCGGCACCTGGAGGGCGACCTGCAGCCGTTGGAGGAAAAACTCGGGGATTACCAGCAGTGTCTGGATCGGGGAGACCTGGGGCCGCTGCCTCAGATCAACACGGAATTCCACGATCTTTTCTATAACCTCAGCCGCAGCCCCCGGCTGATAAAAATGATCAATGATCTCAGAGACCAGATATACCGTTACAGGCTGGTCATCCTCAAGGTGAAGGCCATGGCCGAGTTGAGCAACACGGATCACCGGTTAATGCTGGAGGCCATGAAGGACAGAGACGCCGATGGTGTCGAGAAATTGGTGAGAGAACACATCCTGCGGGGACAGGACATTGTCCTGAGGGAATTTGATATGGCAGGGGATTGAGGAATTAAGGAGTGTGAGCTATGGCAGAGAGAAAAATACGCGTCCTGTTAGCCAAGCCGGGCCTTGACGGTCACGACCGGGGGGCCAAGGTGGTTGCGCATGCGATGCGGGAGGCCGGAATGGAAGTTATCTACACAGGCCTTCACCAGACCGTGGCCAGCATCGTAAACCAGGCGGTTCAGGAGGATGTCGATGTCATCGGCCTGTCGATCATGTCAGGTGCCCACATCCCGATCTGTAAGAAGCTGATGGGCATGGTAAGAGAACAAGGCCTGGACAACAAGCTGGTGGCGGTGGGCGGCGTCATTCCCAACAAAGACATTCCTGCCTTGAAAGAGATGGGGGTCGAGGGGATATTTCCGGGCGGCAGCTATTTTAATGAAATCGTGGAGTTCATTGAAAAGCATGTACCCGCCAGATAACAGACCCCTGATCTGGAAGGGATCCGTCAAAAAGCGCCTTCACATCACATAACCTGCAACATCTGACAGGAGAGGCGGACATGGGAGTAGCAACATATATTAAAGATGAGAAGGATGCCATCAAGGAGGTCCTCCTGCAGTCCGGCATCAAGGTGAAACCGGTTTATACACCCGACGACCTCGAAGAAATAGGCTTCAATTACCAGAGTGATTTAGGGGACGCCGGAGAATTCCCTTTTACCCGAAGCATCCATCCGTTGGGTTTCAGAAGCCGGAACTGGACCACCCGGCAGTATACCGGATTCGGTACGCCCGAGGAGACCAACGAGCGATTCAAGCTGATGATCTCCCACGGTCAGACAGGGCTCAATGTGGCCTTTGATCTCCCCACCCAGATGGGCTACGATTCCGATGACGAGATGGCCGAAGGCGAAGTGGGACGCGTAGGGATGGCCGTCGATTCCCTGAGGGATTTCGAGATCGCCTTTAAGGACATTCAACTCAACCGCATCGGGAGCGGGCTCACCATCAATGCGGTCGCATCGGTCATGCTCGCCATGTACCAGTCGGTTGCCGAGGGGTTCGGGTATCAAAAAACAGAGATATCGGCAACACCCCAGAACGACATCCTGAAGGAGATCGTCGGCCGGGGGGCATGGATATATCCGGTGGAACCCGCGGTGCGACTGATCGGCGACACCATCGAATACGCCATGAAGGAACTCCCCAGGTGCAACCCGGTTTCGGTCTGCGGGTATCATATCCGGGAGTCCGGGTGCACCCCGGCCCAGGAGATCTCGTACGCTTTCATGATCGCCTTTGCCTATATCGACAATGTAGTTGCCCGCGGATACAAGGCCGAGGAATTTGTGGGAAGTTTCTCCTTTAACCTCAATATCTACGGAAATCTCTGGGAGACGGTGGCCAAGTTCAGGGCCGCCCGAAAGCTGTGGGCAAAACTCCTGCGGGAGCGCTACGGGGTTCAGGATAAAAAGGCCCTCTTTCTCCGCGGCATATTCGGCGGGGGGGGCTCGGGCATGACCAAGCAGCAGCCTGAGAACAACATCATGCGCGGTGCCTACTATGCCCTGGCCGCTGCCCTTTCAGGGGCACAGACCACGGCCCTCTGCTCCTTTGACGAGGCCTACACCATCCCCACCGAACGCGCGGCCCTGCTGTCGCTCCGTACCTTCCAGATCCTCATGGACGAAATAGGCCTCAGAGACACGGTGGACCCTCTGGCCGGTTCCTATTTTATGGAGACCCTTACCAAGCAGATGGAAGAGAAGATCCTGGAAGAGATGGAAAAGGTGGAAAAAATGGGGGGCATGGTGGAGGCGGTCGCTTCCGGATATGTTCAGAGAGAGGTGGGGAGGCAGGCCTATGAGTTTGAAAAAAAACTCCAGTCAGGGGAGATCACAAAGGTCGGCGTCAACAAGTACACGGAAGGTGTTGACATGGAGGTGGAACTCCATGAGTATAATGATGAGTGGGCCCGGCTCCAGATTGACCGGCTTCGAAAACTCAAACAGGAGAGGGACAACACGGCAGTAACCCGATCCCTCAAGGCCCTGGAGCAGGCGGCCCGTCAAAAGGAAAATGTGATGCCGTATCTGGTGGATTGCTGCAAATCCTATGCAACCGTGGGCGAAATGGCCAATCTATTCAGAGACATCTTCGGCGAATACAGGGAACCGAGCATATTCTGAAGAAAGAACGTCCAACATTGAATGAAGGATGAACATCGAATCGCGCTTAGGCGGAAAACGTCAATTATCAACTTTCAGCACATCAAACTCCAAACTTTAGGCATCCCGCCCTGCGGGACTCACTTTAGTAATTTTTAACTTCAGATACTTCACGCGTTTGTAGCGGCAGTCAAGAAAGGGGGTGAAAAACAGCGTCCACTTCGGGTTTTGGTTAACAACTCGTCCATCAAAAAGGAGGTCTGAATCATGAAAAAAAGTTTGGGATTCATCGTGGCCGGAATCTTTCTGGCAGCCGTTTTGACAATGGCCTGGATGCCGGCAAGTGCGACAGCAGGACCGATCAAGCTCACCTATGCCAACTTCCCCCCAGCCCCTACCTTTCCCTGCGTCCAGATGGAACGGTGGAAAACTGAGGTTGAAAAGCGGACCAAGGGAAAGGTCGCAGTCCAAACCTTCCCGGGAGGGACGCTCGTGGACGCCAAAGGGATGATGGATGGCGTCATTGCAGGGACTGCGGACATCGGCTGTCTGTGCATGGCCTATCAGCCGGGTCGGTTCATCGTGACCAACGCCACAGCCCTTCCCATGGGTTTCCCCGATGCCACCGTAGCGAGCCTGGTCCTCTGGGACCTCTATGCCAAATACAAACCAGAGGAATTCTCTAAGGTAAAGGTCCTCACCATGTTCGCCTGCGCCCCTGCCAACATCTATGCCACCGTGCCTGTTCACAATCTCGCAGAACTCAAAGGACTCCAACTGCGGGCATCGGGCGGCGTGGCCGAGGTACTCAAGGCCCTGGGCGGCACCCCTGTAGGCATGCCCCAGTCCGAGACCCCGGAGGCCCTCCAGAAGGGGGTCGTGAAAGGGGCCGTTTCCTCTCTCGAAACCCTCATGGATTTCAAATATGCCGAACTCTGCCGTAACGTCACGATCTTCAACGGCCCCATCTACCCATTTGCCGTGGTGATGAACATGGCCAAATGGAACAGTCTGCCCAAAGACGTCAAAAAGGTTTTTGACGCCCTGAGGGTGGAGCAGGCCGAATGGACAGGCAAGTACATGGATGAACATGTGAATAAGTCCATTGCCTGGTCCAAAGAAAACTACAAGATCCAGATTTACGATCTCCCCCCGGCTGAAATGGCCCTCTGGAACGAGAAAATGGCGCCCATTATCGCCAAGTGGGTCGAGAACGCCACGTCCAAGGGTCTCCCCGGTGCGGCCATTGTGGACGACATGAAGGCATCTGCCAAAAAGTACCAGGGTAAATAACCCACTCCTCTTGCCCCTCTCCCCGCTGCAGGTGCGGATTCATCCGCACGGCAGCGGATGAGGGAAAGGGATTTTTACTGGGGAAAGAAATGGCATTTCTGAATAAATTTGCACTGACCCTCAACCGCATCCTCATTGCCATAGGGTGTGGTGTGCTGGTTTTGATGATCTTTCTGACCTGCGCCAACATCTTCCTGCGGACCGTTTGGGTCCCGATCCAGGGCACCTATGAACTCATGGGGTATTTCGGGGCCGTGCTGACGGCCTTTGCCCTTGGATACACCCAAATCCATCGGGGACATATTTCGGTTGACCTCCTGGTGTTGGGATTTTCTCCAAAGACTCGAAAGACCCTGGAGGGGATCAATAACCTCATTTGTATGGTCTTTTTCAGCCTCGTGGCCTGGCGGATTGCCCTGTATGGCACTACCCTGTGGAATACCGGGGAGATCACCGAGACCCTCCGGATTGTCTACTACCCCTTCGTCTATGCGGTAGCCCTGGGATGCGCCACCCTCTCCCTGATCTTTCTGACAGAGCTGCTGCGCTCCTTTTTTCCGGCAAAGGAGGAAAACCGATGAGCATGACCCTGGTCGGCCTGTTGGGCATTGTGATTCTGCTTCTGGTCCTTTTCTTCCTGGGCATGCCCGTGGGGTTCGCCATGGGGATTGTGGGGTTTTGCGGTTTCTGGTATGCGGTCTCCTTCGATGCGGCCATCAACCTGGTGGCCACGGATGTCTGGACAACCTTTTCCAAATACGGGCTGACCGTGATCCCCCTCTTCATCCTGCTGGGCTATATCGCCTTCAATTCCGGGATTGCGGAGCGGCTGTACGCAGCTGCCTACAAATGGGTGGGTCAGTGGCGGGGAGGACTGGCCATTGCCACCATCGGCGCCGATGAACTCTTTGCGGCCATCTGCGGTTCCAATACGGCAACCGCCGCCACCATGGGGGCCGTGGCCCTTCCCCAGATGAAAAAGTACAACTATGACACCCGCCTGAGCAGCGGGACTGTGGTGACGGGCGGCACCCTGGGAACGGTCATGCCGCCCAGCGTGGTCCTCATCATCATCGGACTGCAGACCGAGCAATCCATCATCGATCTTTTCCTGGGCGGGATTCTTCCCGCCGTCCTCCTGGGGCTCCTCTTCGTCCTGACCATCTTCGTGATGTGCCGGATCTATCCCCACTACGGTCCTGCAGCCCCAAAGACAAGCTGGGGGGAGAAATGGAGGTCCCTGTGGGGGGTCGCAGAGGCCCTCATTATCTTTGCTCTGGTCATCGGGGGTCTTTATTCGGGTCTTTTCACCCCCACCGAGGCCGGGGCCGTGGGGGTTTTCTTTGCCTTAGCCGTTACAGTGATCACGCGCAGACTGAGTTGGAAGAAGTTTGTCAGCTCCATGATGGACACCCTGAAAATTACGAGCATGGTCTTCTTCCTCGTCACGGGGGCCATCATCTTTGGACGGTTCCTGGCCGTGACCCGGATCCCTTTCATGATTGCGGAATTTGCCTCTTCCCTTCCGGTCTCTCCGTATGTGATCTTAGCCTTTATATTGCTTATCTATCTGATTGGGGGCTGCTTCGTGGACTCCCTGGGGTTTCTGGTGATGACCATCCCCATTTTCTTCCCCCTGGGCATGGCCCTTGGCTTTGATCCCATCTGGTATTCCATGCTGCTGACCATGGTCACCACCATGGGGGCCATCACGCCCCCTGTGGGTGTCAACATATACGTGGTAAAGGCCCTGGCCCCTGAAATTGAGCTCAGCACCATCTTCAAGAGTGTCAGTTTCTTTCTCGTGGCCTGTGTCGTCTGCATCATTATTTTGATTATTTTTCCAGACATCGTTCTGATCATACCGAATATGGCAAAATAGGATTG
>CAYPDL010000003.1:63395-83891 GCA_964409475.1 uncultured Desulfobacteraceae bacterium
CTTTATGCCCGACATGAAGACAGAGGAGGAACTGAAGGCCCACCAGTTGGAAGGACTCAAATGGACCGTAGCGCATGCCTACAACGGATCTCCTGTTTACAGACAAAAATTGGATAGCGCCGGGGTTCAACCCGGGGATATACGTTCTCTCGACGATTTGAGGCACCTTCCCTTCACAACGTCCAAGGACCTACAGGAGGGCTATCCCTTTCCCCTCCTCTCTGTTCCCTTTGAAAAGGTCGTGCGGATTCACGCATCCTCAGGGACCACAGGAAAACGGAAGATCCTCTGCTATACCCGGAAAGACATCGACGATTGGACCCATTTCTTTGCCCGCTGCTATGAGATGGCGGAGCTGACGCCTGAAGACCGGGTCCAGATTGCCGTGGGATATGGGGTCTGGACCGCCGGCATCAGTTTCCAGATGGGGTGCGAGGCCTTTGGGGCCATGGCCATTCCCGCCGGTCCCGGGAACCTCGACATGCAATGCCAATTCTTAGTGGATCTTCAGACTTCTGTCATGTGCTGCACCGCGTCCATGGGGCTCCTGATGGCAGAAGAGGTCCATAAACGGGGAATCCGGGACAAGATCAATTTGAAAAAGATGATCTTCGGTTCCGAGCGGTCCAGCGACGCCATGAGAAAGCGGATACGAGACCTTCTGGGGGTCGAGCACATGTTCGATATCCCGGGTATGACAGAGCTCTACGGCCCTGGGACCGGACTGGATTGTCCCTACCACACCGGCATCCATTACTGGGCCGATTATTATATTTTAGAGATCCTGGACCCGGACACCCTTAAGCCTGTGCCTGAAGGGGAGACAGGCGAGATGGTGGTGACCACCCTTACGAAGGAGGCGGCGCCGCTGATCCGCTACCGGACCCGGGACCTCACCAAGATTATTTCGGGCCGGTGTCCCTGCGGCTCCATCCTCCCCAGGCACGATCGTCTCCTGGGCCGCTCCGACGATATGATTATCTTCAGAGCGGTCAATATCTATCCGGGGCAGGTAGACCACGCCCTGTCCAGAATGGAGGGGATCGGAAGCGAATATCAGATCGTCCTGGACAGGAAAGAAGACGGGAAAGACTACATGACCCTCAAGGTGGAGCGGGGCCAGGGGGTCGGCCCGGAGCGGGACCCCGAATTGGGCAGGAAGATCCGTGAAGAGATCAAGAAGCAGATTATGGTCACCGCGGATATCGAGCTTTTCGAATACGGCTCATTGCCGAGATCGGAGAGGAAGAGCAAACGGGTATTTGACAACCGAGAGATGGATTAAGGGGTGTTGAAATGATCGACTATGATTACAGGAAACCCGGGAACCTGGAAGAGGTCTTCAGCCTCCTGAAAGAATATGGCCCTCACGCGGCCCTGATCGCCGGGGGCACCGATGTAATGGTGAAGATCCGGAATACAAGAAAGGCCCCCGAGGTGCTCATCTCTCTGAGGGGGCTCAAGGATCTCTCCTATATCCGGAAGAATGGCGACTATCACATCGGGGCACTTGCCACCCACAGGATGCTGGAGCAGTCCGATCTGGTTCAAAAGGAGTTGACGGCCCTCTATGAGGGGGCCTCCCGGATCGGTTCGGTCCAGGTGCGCAATGTGGCCACCATCGCAGGGAATATCTGCAATGCGGCCCCATCGGCCGACACAGCCGGTCCTCTTCTGGCACTCGACGCCCAGGTCCTGCTGCAGGGCCCCGGTGGAGAACGAACCGTGCCTATTACGGAGTTTTTTACCGGCACCTACAAGACTGTTCGGAAAGAGACCGAGGTGGTCACCGAGATCCGGATACCCGCTTACATGGGACAATTCGGGAGCGCCTACTGGAAACAGTCCAGGAGAAAGGCCATGAATCTGCCCATCGTGGGTATTGCCGTCTCCCTGCGGCTCGACAGTGGAACGATTTCAGATTCCAGAATTGCCCTGACAGTGGCGGCACCCACGCCGATCCGGGCCTACAAGGCCGAAGAGTTCCTGGCAGGAAAGCCCATGAACGACGCGGTACTGGCAGAAGCAGGCAGGATTGCAGCATCCACCGACTGCTGCACCCTGAGAGACAGCCTGCGGGGCGAGGCATGGTACCGGGCGGAAATCATCGAGGCCTATGTCCCTCGAATGGCAAGACTGGCCGCCCAACGGATAAACAAGATTAATTGAAGAATTCCTCAATCAACTCTCTTTCCCAAGGAGACCAACATGAAAAAAGTATCGGTTTCGTTCACCCTGAACGGAGATCCTGTCACCGCCGAGGTGCCGGTGACCTGGACCCTCCTGAAGACATTGCGGGACTACTTTGAACTGACGGGCGCCAAGGAAGGGTGCGGCGTGGGAGAGTGCGGGGCCTGCACGGTCGTCGTGGATGGACAGGCCATCAATTCATGTCTCTATCCCATCCCTGAGGTGGAGGGAAAATCCGTGATCACCATCGAGGGCATTGCCGCCAAGGACGGCGCCCTCCATCCCCTGCAGAATGCCTTTTTGGAAAACAACGGGGTCCAGTGCGGCTTCTGTACCTCCGGGATGATCATGTCTGCAAAGGCCCTCTTGGATCAAAATCCCGACCCGAATGAAGACGATATCAGAAAAAGCATTTCAGGCAATTTCTGCCGGTGCACCGGATATGTGCAGATTGTCGAGTCGATAGAAATGGCCGCCAAGGCGGACAAATAGAAATGGAGGAGAAGATGCCTGACAATCTCTTTGTAGGAAAGAGCATCCCCAGGACCATCGAATCGGACAAGGTGACCGGCAAGGCGGTCTACATCAACGACCTGAAACGTCCCGGAATGCTGTATGGGAAAATACTCTACAGCACCCATGTCCATGCCAGGATCAAGCGCATCGATACGTCCAGGGCCGAACGGCTCCAGGGCGTCAGGGCTGTCCTGACTGGACAGGATATCCCCGACGTGAGGGTCGGTTTCCTGAAGGACCAGACCGTGCTCAAAAAAGATGTGGTCCGCCAGTTCAGGGATGAGGTGGCCGCGGTCGCGGCCATCAGCCCCGAGATTGCGGAAGAAGCGCTCAGCCTCATCGAGGTGGAGTACGAAAACCTCCCTGCCGTGTTTGACCCGTTCGAGGCCATGAAAGAGGGGGCGCCTCTGATTCACGAGACAGATGCCAGGGGCCGGCCCGTCAAGAGCAACATCCTCCCCCTTCCCTGGAAATTCGCGGTGGGGGATATGGAACAGGCCCGAAAGGATGCCGCCTACATCACCAAAGACAGCGTGAGCACCACCTGGATCAACCAGTGCTGCATGGGGACGAGCGGATGCATTGCCGAGTTTGACCAGAACAACCATCTGACCCTCTATGACCAGACCAATGTCATCTTCGGCCATATCAGCAGGATCTCGGAGTATTTCGAACGAATTGGCCTGGCCGGGAAAAAGATCCGGGTCGTCAACCCGGTGGTGGGAGGGAGCTTCGGGACCAAGCTGGATACCGACATCTATGAATTCATCGCCATCCAGCTTGCCCTCAAGACCCGGAAGCCGGTCAAGATAATCTTTGACAGGGAAGAGGAATTCCGCGCCCTGCCGCCCAGGCAGCCTGCCGTCTTTACCATCGAGCAGGGGTGCGACAGGGAAGGAAGGCTTATCTTCAGGCACTGCGAGGCGATCCTGGACAACGGGGCCTACACCTCCTGGGGGGCCACCACCCCATCGGTGATGATCATGCCCATGTCTTCCCTCTACCGGGTGCCCAATGTCTATTTCAAGGCCACCTGCGTCTACACCAACAATATCTATGCCCAGGCCATGAGGGGATACGGCAATCCCCAGGCCACCTTTGCCGTCGAGACATCCATGGATTCCCTGGCTGAAGCGGCAGGAATCGACCCGGCCGAATTCAGATTCATCAACCGCAACCGGCCGGGCGACGAGACCCCGATGAAGCTCAAGATCACCTCCTGCGGCCTCGAGGAATGCATCACGGCCGTAAAGGAGAAACTTCAGTGGGACCAAAAGCGGGGGAAGCAGAAGGGCCGCGGCATGGGCATGGCCTCCCTTATTCACGTGGCCGGCGGCGCCAGGGTCACCAAATCGGACGGTCACGGCATCATGGTCAAACTGGATGAATTCGGACATGTGGACGTCATCGAGAGCGGGACCGATCAGGGCCAGGGATCGCCGACCGTCATCTCCCAGATCATTGCCGAGACCCTGGGAGTCCGGCCCGAGGATGTCTTCCTGACATTCGGGGATACGGCCCTCGCCCTGTGGGATGCAGGGACCCATGCCAGCCGTCATACCTTTATGGCAGGCAACGCCGCGATCATCGCCTGCGGAAAGGCGAAAAGACAGATCCTGGATATGGCCGTGGAACTGATCCCCAAGATTGTCAAAGGAAACTTCAAGCGGATGAAGCGGAAAGACCCTGAATTCGTGGAACCGGACCTGGATTATGGGTTGATCGCCGATCCGGAAGACATGGACATCAGAGACCGGATGATTTTCCCCACGAAAGAGCCGGATCACCCCTACTTCAAGGTCCCCATTGCCGCAATCCTTCAAAACGGCCTTCATGTGGGGATCGGGGAGAGCCGGGTCGTGGCGGCCGAGGCCTTTTATGACCCGCCCACTGAGATGCTGAACCGCGACATGAAAGGCAACCTCTCCATGACCTATGCCTTCGGGACATCCGGGGTGGAGGTGGAGGTGGATGAAGAGACCGGAGAGGTCAAGATCCTCAAGCTGGTTTCGGCCCACGACGTGGGCAAGGCCATGAACCCGACCCTCCTGCTGGGCCAGATCTACGGCGCCGCCTACACGGGCGTAGGCTACGGTCTGACAGAGGAGATCAAGGTCCGGAACGGCAGGGTGATGAACCCCTCCTTTCGCGACTACCAGATGCTGACAGCCATGGACGTGGTCCCCATTGAACCGGTCATCGTGGAACCCGGAGATAAAGACGGGCCCTACGGCGCCAAGGGCGTGGGCGAGCCCGGGCTTGTCCCCACGGCCCCGGCCATTGCCAACGCCATTTATGACGCCATCGGCGTCCGCATTCGAGACCTCCCCATTACTCCGGAAAAAATATTGACCGCGCTTAGAGAGAGGAAGTGAACGGAAGTGTGGAGTGTGGAGTATGAAGTGTTGAGTTAAAATCGGAATTTTCCTTTTTTAACTTTAGGCACTCCAAACTCATAACTTCAAACTTGGAAAATCCAGCATCCAGTCCCAACCCAGGAGGAATGAATGTCTGACAGGTACTATCGCTTAGGCTGCGACATCGGCGGCACCTTCACCGACTTTGTGCTGCTCGATGACCGGACAGGCCAAATAAAGATCAACAAGTGTCTGACCACCCCGAGCGATCCCTCGGATGCGGTGGAACAGGGCATCCGACAGTTGGAACAAATGGCCCCGGGTTTTGTGCAAGACCTGGACGAGGTGATTCACGGCACGACCCTGGTCATCAATTCCATTATCGAAAGAAAAGGCGCCAAGACCGGACTCATTACCACCAAGGGATTCAGGGATGTCCTGGAACTCGGGAGGGAGATTCGCTATGCCCCCTATGATGTATTTGCGGAATTTCCCAAAGCCTTGATCCCCAGGCGGTTTCGTCTGGAGGTGGATGAAAGGGTGCGGAGCGACGGGACGGTCATCCAACCCCTGGACCGGGCCGAGGCCAGGGACGTAGTCCGGAGACTCATCGACATGGGGGTAGAGTCCGTTGCCGTGTGTCTCCTCAACTCCTTTGAAAACCCGGCCCACGAGCTGATGATCAAAGAGATCATAACGGAGGAGGCGCCTGACCTCTCCGTTTCCATCTCCTACGAGGTCCTTCCCCAGATCCGGGAATATGAGCGGACCAGCACCACGGTCACCAACGCCTATGTCAAGCCGTTGACCGGCCGCTACCTCTCCCGCCTCTCAGGTAGGCTGTCATCCATCGGCTTTGAGGGAAAGCTCTTTATTATGCTCTCCAGCGGGGGAATCACCTCCATCGAGACCGCGGCCGAGTTCCCTGTCAGGATCATCGAGTCAGGCCCTACGGCCGCGGTCATTTCCGGGCAGTACTACGGGAAGCTCTTCGATATTTCCGAAATGTTCTGCTTCGATATGGGCGGCACCACGGCCAAGTCGTGCCTGATCCAGAAGGGGGTGGCCGGCGTGGTCCCCACCTTTGAGGTGGGCCGGGTCCAGCGGTTCATGAAGGGGAGCGGGCTGACCATCCAGGTCCCGGTCGTGGACCTGATGGAGATCGGGGCCGGAGGCGGGAGCATCGCCAAGGTCAGCAAGATGGGGACCCTACAGGTGGGTCCGGAAAGTTCCGGGGCAGATCCCGGCCCCATCTGTTATGCCAGAGGCGGGACCGAACCGGGGATTACGGACGCAGACCTCCTCTTAGGCTATCTGGACGAAGACTACTTCCTGGGCGGGGAGATGAAGCTGGACAGGGAGGCGGCCCGACGCGGCATTGAAGAAAAGATCGCCCGGCCCCTGGGCGTCTCCTTTATCCAGGCCGTCTGGGGCATCCATGACCTCATCAACGAGACCATGGCCGGGGCCGCCAAGACCCATATTGCCGAAAAAGGGGGCAACCCCAAGATCGTGACCGTCGTGGCCTTTGGCGGGGCCGGTCCGGTGCATGGCTATGGATTGGCCAAAAAGCTGGGGGCCCCGAGGCTCCTGGTGCCGCCCAATGCAGGCGTGGGATCGGCCCTCGGTTTCTTTACAGCACCCAGGGCATTCGATATGGTGAGGAGTCATAAGGTCCCACTGAAAGAGGCGGATTTTGCAGAGATTGAGAAGATCTATCAGGAGATGGAGGCCGAAGGGGCGAGGACCCTCCAGAAATCCGGGGAGACGGAGGATATCCGATTCGATCGTTCAGTAGATGCCCGCTTTGTGGGCCAGGGTTCCGAGACCACGATCCAGATACCTGAAAGACGTTTTACCGAGGTAAAGAGGGAGGACGTCCGAAAGCGGTTCGATGAGATCTACAAAAGGCTTTACGGCAGGACCTATCCGGATTCCCCGGTGGAGTTCATCAATTTCAAGATACGGGCCAGCCTCCCTGAACGGCTCCTGCAGTTGCCGAAAATGAAAAGCGACCGCACCTCCCTCCAAGACGCCGTAAAGGGCCAGCGCCCGGCCTATTCCGGTCTGGTCAGGGACTTCATCCCCCACACGGTTTACGACCGGTACAGGCTCTTTCCGGGCGCAGAATTTCATGGCCCGGCCATTATCGAGGAAAGGGAGTCCACGGTGATCGTCGGAGAAGACGCCGCTGTTTCCGTAGACGAATACGGGTTTCTGTGGATTGAACTATAGTTGGCAGGATTAACAGGATTACCATGATTTCTATCTTGGGCAGAGATCGTCAACACGTTGAGCGGTTAACGTTTAACGGCCCGAGTATATAATTACTTAACGACGTCGGTCGTAAACCATATCCTGTCCATCCTGTAAATCCTGTCAAAAAAAGGAGAAAAACATGGGGCAGACATTTGATCCCATCACCTTAGAGATACTCTGGCGCCGGTTGATCTCCATTGTGGACGAGGCCGACAGCTCCGTGGCTCGTACCGCTTTTTCAAGCCTGCTCAGGGACGCCCACGACTACACCTGCATGTTTACGGACCGGAAGGGAAGAGAGCTGGCGCAGGGCTCCTTTGCCACTCCGGGTCAGTCCGGGGCCATGGCGCTGGGGATCAAGAAACTCGCCAACGACCTCCCGCCGGACAGCTTCGGGCCGGGCGATGTCTATATCACCAACGACCCCTGGGCCCTGGCCGGGCACCTGAACGATGTCTGCGTCATGAGTCCCATCTTCCACAGGGACCAACTCACCGGATGGACCGCCTGCGTATTCCATCACTCCGACATCGGGGGCCGGGTATCTTCCGACAACCATGACGTATTTGAAGACGGCCTCTTCATCCCCCTGGTGAAACTGGAGGCAGGGGGCGTCCTCAACCAGGCGGTCATCGATATGATCCGCTGGAACGTCCGTACGCCCGACGAGGTGACCGGAGATATCCGTTCACAGATCGCGGCCAATCATGTGTGCGCCGAAAAGGTCTGCCAGATGCTGGACGAATATCAATTGGACGGCCTGGACGAACTGGCGGACGAGATTATCGGCCGCACGGAGAAGAGCATGCGCGACGCCATCCAGAAGGTCCCGGACGGCATCTACCGGGCAGAGGGGATCGTAGAGCAGATGGAGGGGAAGAAAGACGTGGTCATCAAGGTGGCCGTTCACGTGTCGGGAAACGCCATCCATGTGGACCTTGCCGGTTCTTCGCCCCAGGTGGACTGGGGAGGCAACGTGGTCTACAACTTCACCTATGCCTACGTGTTCATGGCCATGAAGAGCATGCTCGACCCGGACATCCCCAATAACGACGGGTGTGCCGTACCCATCACCATGACCGCCCCGGAGGGGAGCGTGGTCAATTGCAGGTTTCCCGCGGCCGTGGCGGCCAGAATGCAGATCGGCCATTTCATGACGGAAATCATCTACCGGGCCATGGCCGAGGCCCTTCCGGAACGGGTCATCTCCGGGAGCGGCGGGACCCCCGCGACCATGAATGTGTTCTACGGCAAGAGACATGACGCGACCCCCTGGCACGCCGTCATCATCCGGGGGGGCGGCATGGGGGCGAGCGCCAGCAATGACGGCTACTATGACTACATCTTCCCGGCCAACGGGGCCAATACGCCGGTGGAGATATTTGAGAGCGACACCCCCCTGATCGTGGAAAAGAGGGAGCTGCTGACCGATTCCGGGGGGCCGGGAAAGCAGAGGGGCGGCCTTGGAAGAAGAGTCCTTTTCAGGGTCCCTGACGACGAATATGCCCCCATTCCCCCGGTGAACCTGGGCATCCAGTCAGGGAGATACCGCTATCCCCCCGAGGGCCTGTTCGGCGGCAAGGAAGGCGCCAAAGCGCGGTTTGTGATCAACGATAAGGACGGAAATCCCTACGGATTGTCGCAGTTCGGCCCGGGCGATCGGGTCACCATGGACGCTGCGGGCGGCGGCGGATTCGGCGATCCCCTGAAACGGGCACCGGAACAGGTGGAAGAGGATGTGATCGACGGGTATGTCAGCATTGACAGCGCCCGTAAAGACTACGGCGTGGTCATCGATGCCGCGACCCTCAGGGTGGATCCGGAGGCCACCGAAAAGCTGCGGGGAAGCATAAAGACCGCTTCGTAACCCGGATGAGCCCCACGCCATGAAACGCTTCATCTACCTCGACAACGCCGCCACGTCTTTTCCTAAACCGCCTCAGGTGATCGAGGCGATGAATCATTTCATGACCGAGATAGGGGCCAACCCGGGCCGGGCCGGGCATCGGAAGGCGGTGGAGGCCGGTCTCATTGTAGAAAATGCCAGAAAGAGCCTGGCAACCCTTTTCAATATCCCCGCCCCTAACCGGATCGTCTTTTCCCTGAATGTCACAGAGGCCTTGAACACGGTCATCTACGGCTTCCTCAACCGGGGCGACCACGTCATCACCTCATCCATGGAGCACAACTCGGTCCTCCGTCCCCTTCGTCACTTAGAGGGAGAGGACGTGATCCGTCTCACCATTGCAGCGTGCGACGTCCGAGGCCGCCTGGATCCCGGGACGCTCCCTCCCCTGATTCAGGAAAATACCGCCCTCATGGTCCTCAACCACGCATCCAACGTCTGCGGGACGATTCAGGACATGAAGGCGGTCAAACAGGCCATCGGAGAGATTCCTCTCCTTTTGGATGCGGCCCAGACCGCCGGGTGTTTTCCCATTGACGTTGAGGACGCCGGCATTGATTTTCTGGCCTTTACAGGGCATAAGGCCCTGCTGGGACCCCAGGGAACCGGCGGGTTGTACGTCCGGGAAGGACTGAACGTCAGGCCCTTGATCAGAGGCGGCACCGGAAGCGTCTCAGAAAGGGAGCTGCAACCCGACTTCTACCCCGACGCGCTGGAGAGCGGGACCCGCAACAACGTAGGGATTGCAGGCTTAGGCGCGGCCGTAGATTTTATACTTGAAACCGGCGTGGAGACCATCCGGGAGCATGAGAAGGCACTTACCAGGGCTCTCCTCTCGGCCCTCCATGATGTGGCCGGATTGACCATTTACGGGCCGCTCAATGCCGAGGCCCAGACCTCCACCCTCTCCCTCACCTTTGACAGCCTCCTCCCCCCGGGCGACCGTTATGACTACGGCGGGTGCGGGGCGGTCAATCTGGAACTTATGGAAGAGGAGGTCTACCCGGTCGAGGCCGGAAACATCCTGAGCACCGAATACGATATCCTGGTAAGAACCGGGCTTCACTGTGCCCCCATCGCCCACAAGACCTTGAAGACCTTCCCTGAAGGCACGGTCCGGATCAGCACGGGATACTTCAATACCCTCGAAGAGATGGAGATAACGGCCCGCGCCATCCGACGGATCGCTGGCAGGGAGCATTAAGGACTCATTATGGGAACCCTCCCCCGCATCAGACGCGACCTGGAATTTTTTCCGATCCAACACGAGGGCCAGCAGTTTGTCCTGATTCGGGACTCCCTTGGGCTGGTTGATGAGGGAAAGGCAGTCGGGCTGCCTCTATACCAAATCATGGCCCTTTTGGACGGTGCGACAACCGTTAGAGACCTGCAGGCGGCATTCATGCGGCAGCAGGGAGGGGTGCTGGTGGGAACGGACGAGATCAACGGACTCGTGGCCCACCTGGATGAATCCTTCCTCCTCGATTCCGAGCGATACAAAACCGCCAGGGATCAAATCATTGCCGACTTCACCTCGCGGCGCGTCAGACCCTGCTCCCATTGCGGCAAGAGCTATCCGGAAAACCCGTTGGAATTGAAGGGTCGGCTCGATGAGATCCTGCAAAGCCAGCCGGCCCCGCCTGACCCGGGAGGCAGGATGGTGGCCCTCATTGCCCCACACATTGACCTCACCGTGGGCTACAGGGGCTATTCGACCGCCTATCAGATGTTAAAAGGCGTTGCCCCTTCACGGATCATCCTCTTAGGCATCGGGCATCAGCTGCAGAACGGCCTTTTCTCTCTCACAGACAAGGATTTCGAGACCCCCCTGGGCATTACCCGGGCCGATCAGGGGGCTGTCGGCCGGTTGCGGGAATCGGGCCTGCACATCATCGCCCCGGATGATTTTGTCCATCGGTCCGAACACTCCATCGAATTCCAGGTCATCTTCGTGCAGCACCTCCTCAAAGACCATCCCGTTGCCATCGTCCCGATCCTCTGCGGGTCTCTCCAGGCCGGCATCCCTGAATACAGCAGACAGGCCTATCAGGAAACCGCAGGTCCTTTTCTCGAGACCTTGCGCACGCTCCTACACGAACCGAGGCAGGATACACTCATCGTGGCGGGGGTCGACTTTTCCCACATCGGCCCCAAATTCGGCCATGATATGCCGGCCGTTGCCATGGAGAACCAGGCCCGGACACACGACCAGAGTCTCCTGGAACATCTCAGCAGGCTCGACGCAGACAGCTTCTGGGACGAATCCAGGAGCGTCAGGGATCGTTTCAATGTCTGCGGCTTTTCCGCCCTCGCCTGCCTTCTCGAGGTCCTGCCGGAATGCCGGGGGGAAATCCTCCATTATGAAATCTGGCATGAGGCCCCCACCCGCTCGGCCGTCAGCTTCGCCTCGGCCGTCTTCACCATATGACTGACACTTCCAACATGCCGATTTCTCAACGGTTCTATGAACAGGTTGGAATGGCCTTGAGTATGCAGTGCAGGTATGATAAATTACAAAAAAATGAGGCGTCTTTATAAAATATAGCTTTCCTCTACAACTAATTGTGAACCGGTGTGTCATGATTCAGAGGGCATTAAAAAAACGGGACCTGCATGATTCCTCGGCGCGCGAAGACCTCTTGTATTGGCTCACTCGCACACCGGCCGAGCGCATCGAGGCAGTCGAGATTCTCCGCCGTCAACATCATGGAAGTACAGTCCGACTTCAGAGATCTGCTCGCATTGTTGAACGAGCATAACGTTGAGTATCTGATAGTGGGCGGATATGCCTTGGCCTTCCATGGGGCGCCCCGCTACACGGGGGATATCGATGTCTTTGTCCGGCCTCATCCCGATAATGCCAAGCGGGTGCTGGATGCCCTGGCAGCCTTCGGTTTCAGCTTTCCCAACCTGACCATAGACGATTTTCAGAATCCGAACAAAGTCATTCAACTTGGCGTGCCCCCCGTGCGAATTGACCTGATCACATCAATCAGCGGTGTTTCATGGGAAGAGGCAGACGTGTCCAAGGAACCGGGGACCTTCGGGAACGTGCCAGTTCATTACATCGGGCGCGAACAGTATATCGCCAACAAGCGGGCCACAGGCCGCAAGAAAGACCTCGCCGACCTTGAAGCCCTCGGCGAAGATTGAGACGCCTGGCAACCGAATCGAATGCGACTTTGGGTCATTCGAAGCGTTATAACATGTGACGATCCACCCCAAGACAGGAACGAAAGTGTCCGGTAAAGAAGCTACAGCCCGAATCAAGATCAACAAGCTGCTCGAAAGGGCCGGCTGGCGTTTCTTTGCGGACGGTAACGCGCCTGCCAACATCCGGCTGGAACCCAGCGTCATCATCAAGACAGCCGACCTGGACACACTTGGCGACGACTTCGAGAGGATCAGTAAGGGCTTCATCGACTTCCTGCTGCTCAATGAGAAAGGTTTCCCGCTCATCGTCCTGGAGGCCAAATCAGAGGACAAAAACCCCCTTGTGGGAAAGGAGCAGGCCCGTAAGTACGCCAGGTCCCAGAACTGTCGCTTCGTGATCCTCTCCAACGGCAACCTTCACTACTTCTGGGACTTAGAGCGCGGGAACCCATACCTCATTACATCCTTCCCTACGCCGGATTCGGTGATCGGCTACCAGCAGGTCACGCCCAACCCGAAACGCCTGATTGATGACCAGGTCGGCGACGATTATATCGTGCTGACCCAGCGGCCTGATTCGGCTGTCTGATAGGCCCCGATTGAGAAAGGAGATTAACGATGAGAGTCAGTATTCACCCGATCGTATTGGGAGTTGAGAGTTGTTATATCATTCAAGGTGAAGAGGTCATTATGATTGATGGTGGGGCTCCGAAGCAAGGCAAGGCTTTCTTGAGCGCCATTGAAACGCTGTCAATAAGTCCCGAGGACATCAAGCTGATTGTGCTCACTCATGGACATTGGGATCATATCGGATCCGCCAAGGAGATTAAAGACCTCACAGGGGCCAAACTTGCCATGCACCAGAAAGAAATGGACTGTCTCGAAAAGTCCTTGAAACCGCTGCCTCCAGGGGTGACTGTCTGGGGGAGCATCTTTGTCAATATCATGAAGGTGTTCCTGCCATTGGTTCATATCCCTGCAACCGATGTGAACATCGTTCTGGGGGATGGAGACTTTCCTCTAACTGAGTATGGGATTCCAGGCAAAGTGATGTATACTCCTGGTCATTCTATCGGATCAGTCAGTGTGTTGCTGGAGACGGGGGATGCCTTCGTAGGAGACTTGGCGATGAACAAGTTTCCAATGCGTCTCAGCCCGGGACTGCCCATCCTGGCTGAAGACATGCAACAGGTCAGAGAAAGTTGGAAATTGCTGTTGGACGCCGGAGCAAAAACAGTCTATCCTGCGCATGGGAAACCGTTTTCAAGCGACATCATTCGAAGAGCCTTATTGTAACGGGGTATGTGAAGGACGGAAATGAAATAGCGATATAGGCCCTGAAAACCGTTGTCTCTGGGACGTTGGTCAATAATATTCAACAAGTCACCTTAGCCCGAGGCCGAGTCAATTGCACCCCTGGGGAGCAGCCACCATAGGATCGGGGCTGCAGCCACCATGAAGAGGCACAGAATCTGGCCCATGCTCAACAGGCCGAAAAGGAGTCCCAGATGGGCATCGGGCTGGCGGAAGAATTCTGCCAGGAACCTGAAGGCCCCGTAAAACCCGAGGAAACAGGAGACCATCGCTCCAGGTCTGAAACCCATATCTTTCAGTTTCCACAAGACAATAAATAGTAGGACGCCTTCAAGGAAGGCCTCGTAGAGCTGCGAAGGGTGTCTGGGCATCTGTCCGGCCCCGGGGAAGAGCATGGCCCAAGGGACATCCGTCGGTCGCCCGTACAACTCGCCATTGATGAAATTTCCCAATCGCCCCAGTGTCAATCCGATGGGTGCTGTCACAATGACGGTGTCGGCCACGTCCCAGAAGGGCATGTGGTGATAACGGCAAAATATAACCGCTGAGAAGACGGCGCCGATGAGGCCGCCGTGGAAGGACATCCCGCCGTGCCAGACGGCAATGATCTCCAACGGACGCGAGATATAGTCGGCGAGATGGGTAAATTGATAAAAGAGAACATAGCCGAGGCGTGCACCGATAACAAGACCCAGCGCGAGGTAGAAAATGAGATTCTGGAGTATTTCTCTCTGCAAGCCGATCCGGCGGGCCTTTTGCTGGATGCTGATAAGCATATAGGCTGCGATGAACCCCAGCGCATACATGAGACCATACCATCGAAGCTTGAATGGACCGATTTCGATGATGGTCGGATCGATATTCGGATAAGGTAGCATGATGTCGAATTTTAGAGGTTTTAGATTATCTTCAATAATAATAGAGAGTTTTTGCAATTCAGGAAAGAAAAAGTTATAAGAGGATCTGAGGAAGGCAAAAACGCCGCCTTTTCGGGATGCCGATAAAACCACATGAAATGCATGAAATTGAAAGAAGCGGGAATCGATCTCTGTGTAACCATTAAGGTTAAACCGGTTTTTATGGAAAAAACCAGCGGAGAGCTGAAGGAGGAGCTTGAGCAACTTGAGATCGCACGTGTGCTCAATCACATCGGCGCCAGGCAGAAAGAGGCCGTTGCCCGGGAGATCGTGCAGGAATTTGGACACAGAAAGGAGCTGCCATGAATTTAAGTGAACCGTCCCAAACAAGGCTTGCGGTCCTTATTGACGCGGATAATGCCCAACCCCTGATCACCGAGGGGTTGATGTCGGAAATCGCCAAGTACGGCGTTGCAAGCGTAAAGCGTAGTTATGGCGACTGGACCACCCCGAGCCTGAGTGGATGGAAGGCCGTCCTGTTAGAGCACTCCATTCAGCCGGTGCAGCAGTTTCGGTATACGGTCGGCAAAAATGCAACGGACAGCGCCATGATCATCGATGCCATGGACCTGCTCTACACCAAGCGCTTTGAAGGGTTCTGTCTTGTTTCCAGTGACAGCGACTTCACCCGTCTCGCATCCCGCATCAGGGAGGAGGGCCTGCTCGTGTACGGTTTCGGGGAAAAAAAGACACCCAAGGCATTTGTATCCGCATGCGATAAATTCATCTTCACTGAAGTGCTCCGGTTCCGGGAAAGTACAGGCACTGCTGTGAAGCAGAAGACAGGAAACGAACTGAAACGGGACGCCAAGCTGGTCGCTCTCCTGCGAAACGCCCTTGAGGCCGCTTCCGACGAGAGCGGCTGGGCCCATCTGGGCACTGTGGGCAGCAATATCGCCAAGCAGGCCCCGGAATTTGATCCCAGGAACTACGGATTCAGCAAACTCGGGGAACTCGCCGCGGCCATCGACATCTTCAATATCGATGAAAGGGTCCAGAGCGACGGCCATTCCAGGGCAATTTACATCAGCGATAAGCGAAAAAAACTTAAGAAATAGGAGCCAAGTTTACGGGAGTTTAAAAAAATAATGGGTGCAGATATCTTTTCCCGATTTTTTGAGCCTGACAGCGTGGCCATTATCGGGTCCTTCAGAAAAGGTGCTTTCGGTGGATATGTGGTGGTCAAATCGCTTCTTAAGGCCGGTTACAAAGGGGATATATACCCGGTTAACCCGTCCTACAAGGAAGTCCTGGGGCTGCGCGTTTATCCGTCCATCGATGAGACCCCGGACACGCCCGATGTGGCCCTCATCATGATCAATGCCAGAAACGTCCCCGCGGTCTTTGAACAGTGCGCCAGGCGGGGGGTTCGGGCCGTTATCCTGGTGGCGGACGGTTTTGCCGAGCGGGATCCGGAAGGGGCCGTTCTCCAGGACCGCATCACGGCCATGGCCAGGGAGTGGGGGGTCCGGATCATCGGTCCCAACACGGCCGGGATCGCCAGCAGCCGCAACGGGTTCAATCCCTGCCCCTATGAGGCCGGCTACTATGGATTCAAACCCGGACCTGTGGCCATCTGCTCCCAGACCGGCATGATCAACCCCCAGGCCTATGCCTACCCCCACCTGGGAGCAGGCATCAGCAGGATCTGCGATTTCGGAAATAAGTGCGACCTGGACGAATGCGATCTCCTGGAATACCTGGAAAAAGATGCGGACACCCAGGTCATCAGCATGTATCTTGAAACCATCCGGGACGGCGAACGGTTTGTGGAGGTGTGCGGCCGGGTGGCGTCAAAGAAGCCCGTCCTCGCCCTGAAGCTGGGGACCACGACCGAGGGCGCCATGGCCTCTGCATCCCATACCGGATCTCTGGCGGTAAATGACCGGATATTTGATGCCGCATGCCGGCAGTCGGGAATCCTGCGCCTGGGGGCCTTCAACGAGCTTTTCGAAATGCCCAAGGTCTTTGTATCCCAGCCGCTGCCTAAGGGGAACCGGCTGGGAATGGTTAGCTATACAGGCGCTGTGGGCGTGCTGGCCTCGGACCAGGGGGCCGAATACGGGCTCGTCATGGCCCGGCTCTCGCCCGAAACGGCTGAGACCTTCGAAAGGATGTTTCCGGGGCTGGGCCGCATGCCCGTGGACATCGGACCCATGATCCCGTCTGTAAAGGATTTTTCCACTGTTTATACGGGCATTCTGGAGACCGTGCTGCGGGATGAAAACGTGGACGCCCTCTTCAATGTCATGTGGGCCGACGCCAGGGGCAAGAACGAAAAGGCCTACATAGAGGCATACGAAGCCCTCAAAGGCCTCTTTCCCAAACCCGTGGTGACATGGATCTACGGACCCGATCCTTCGAGCACCCGGAGGTTGAAGGAGCGTGTGGAAGATTTAGGCTTTCCCGTATTTGATGAACCCGAACGGTGCGTCAAGGCCCTGGGCATGGCCTACCAATACACGCAAACCCGAAAAAACGGCGGTCGCTGAGATGGAGCCGCACCAGATCCGGTCTCCCTTCCCAGGGAAATGATCTTGAAAAAGATATTCCAGGATACGACATGGCAATACGTCAGTTGCCTTTGCGCCACTATGCCCTTTTTGTGTCGAAACCGGGGCACCCGGTCATGAGGCCGTGTTTTTTGCTTAAAGGATACTGGCGGCAGATCGCCGGTTTGACATCCTGGATGAGGCACTCCCATCGATTTTCAGATGGGATCTTTTTCAGGAACGGGCAATTATCTGCAAGCCGTGTCGTGCCGGGGACCGTCCATATCCTGTAAGCTCTTTCCCGGCCCTCCCGCTCAATAACCCTTACCCATTTGAGGATATCGGTCCGCCCCAGTTCCTCCCACCGAACCACGTCTTCCTCGGTAAGCTCGTTCTGGTAGTCGAGAGAGGTGCAGCATCGTCCGCACTGCCGGCAGGAAAAGTCCTCCATGCCGGTTTCGATACAAACCCCCATTTGCCCGGTTTCAGAATCCCTCTCTTCCCATGCCCGCTCATGAAATACCCTGGCGCAGATCGACGCAACCACCCGGGAATCCCGATCTGCGCCCTTGACGGCCTCACACGCGTATTCGACCAGTTCAGGCCCCTCCATCCATCTCATGTTCGGCCGGCCCTGCATGCTGATCCATGCGCCGCTTTTCCCCCCTTCCCTCTTTACGACAACACTGCCGGCCGAGGCCACTCGAATGATTTGGCACAACAGGACAATCTGCGGGTCGTATCGCCGAAAATCGATGCATACGGCCTCCAGCGCCTGGTCAGTGGACAAATAAATACTGTCGCGCCCCTTCATAAAATGCCCTGTCTCTTTGAGGCCTGCTCATCCAAGAGGCCATCCGTGACATGGTTGTGGGCATCACCGGTGCCGGATCACATAGTCCTCGTGATCGAGCTGGACAGCCACCGTACCTGATTGCCTGGGCGAGCTGTCTCCGTAAAACCAGAGGGAAACTGTATAATGCCTTCGGCCGCTCTCACCGTCGTTGATTTCGATCTCCACCCAGGTCATGGACTTCTTGTCGATCCAGGTGCCCGTGTTGGCGTAGATGGTTTCCACGTCGCCCGAATGGTACTGAAAAGCGGCCTGGTGCGTGTGCCCGAACAGGACGATCCTGGGGGTGAAGGGGTATAAGTCCTTGATGCGCTCGGGCATCTCAAACAAGAGGTTGGCAGCGCTGCTGAGGTGGCCCAGGTCGTTTATGACCGCCTCGTAATGATCGACAATGTCCTGTCGGTCGGGCCAGCCGCTGAATATCGTGTCGTAAGTAAAGGCAATATCTTCTACAGAAGGATCGCTTGTGTAGTTGTCTAAATCATCCATAGTGAATCTATCCCATGGCCAAGTCCCGGACCAGAGGGCGATGGCATTGAACACCGCAATAATAAAGGCATCATCAATGACATTGCCGACCTCCTCATAGCCGCCCTGCCTCAGGTACCCATTGACCACGGTCGGCGACTTCACAAACAGATCCAGCACCTCGGGCGTGGTGACCACCTGCCCGGAAGAGATGGATTTGGAGGCCGCTAATCTGGAGATGAAGTATCCCAGGGCAAGATGGCCCCCGCTTCGGCTCCACGTGTCGGGTGCGTTGAACAGGCAGTACCGGTGGCCGTGTTCGGCCCAGATGACGTTGTCTTTGGTGTAGACCCCCAGCCCGGGGGAATCGGAGAGGATGGTCATGCCGGGAAAGGCGCTGGCAATGACCTCCTTGTTCTGCGACTCAAAGGAGAGCATGTCGTGGTTGCCCACCACGTAGGTGACGGCAATGTCCGGGTTATTACAGACCGCCCGGAGTGCGGCCACCACTGGGGCATTGTTCCCGGCGCTGAGGATATCGGCAAAGGTCTGGGGCGTGTATGTCACGGGCGACACCCAATCGTCCAGCAGGTCCCCCAAAATGACCAGTTCGGCCACATCCTCCCTGGCGTTGACTTCGTTGAGGAACTCGGCGAGATCGGCGGCGTGTTTGACAAACCACGAGTAGGGGCCATCCACGTTCATGTGGATGTCGCTGATGAAGACCCGCTTGTTTCTCCCGGCAGCATGGGCCGTCCGGGGCGTCAACAATGTGGGTATCACGCCCATGCCGCCGGTCATGGAGGCGGCAGCACCTGCAACTGCCATGCTTTTCAAAAAATCTCGTCTTTTCATCTCGCTTCCCTCCCCTTCTCAGTGTGGTTCCCCATACTGCGAACCTGTTAGAAGCAGTCGCTGACACCGATGGTCAATGCATCATATCACATCCTCCTTCTGGTTCTTTCAATGAATCTATGCAAGATTGGTATTCCGGTCAAGTTCCTTCTGTCATGACCAGCCAGGATCGCCTCGCCAGCCGTGGATCCCTGGGCAGGACTATCAGATCTACAAAAACGTGGTGACGGCCGGTTACATTTACCATGACATACTCCTGGGCAGGCTGCTTCAACAGGCCGGAGAGGATACAACGGTGGTGCTGGCATCGGATCATGGGTTTCAATCGGATCACCTGAGATCCAGACATGTTCCCAGAGAGCCTGCAGGGCCTGCCGCACAGCACCGCCCATACGGCATCGTGGTCATAAAGGGACCGGGTATTAAAAAAGACGAAATTTTTTTCGGTGCCACCCTGCTGGACATCTGCCCCACCATCCTCGCCCTTCTGGACCTGCCTGTGGGTCGAGACATGGATGGTCGACCGTTGGTGGATGCGTTTGAAACGCCCCCCATAATCAAGACCATCGACAGCTGGGACCCCATAACGGGCGCCGACGGCATGCATCCCCCTGACAAGCGTATGGATCCTCTGGAATCCCATGATACCATACAAGGAGGTATGGCTGGCAGGCAATAGATCGGCGAGGCGATCCATCATGATTCCGCACTACTTGCCGCCCGGCCTTTCAGCATCCGGCGCGATCACCTGCCCCTTTTTGCTCTTGCGGATAATGTCCGTGACCATCCGCTGGGCCTCGTCCTCAGTGAGAGTGCCTTTGAAACCCGGCATGGCCAACCCGAAGAACTTCCCCTTCAGGATGGTCTCCACCATGTCGTCGTCCGGCGTGCCGCGCTGCCAGTTTGGATCGGTGAAGTCCTGGCCACGAAGCTTCTTGCCATCCGCGCTAACGGCTGAGCCGTCCGGCCCGTGACAACTGACGCAGTTCTGTTGATAGAACACCCTTAGGTCCTTCCCCGCAGGCTCCTGAGCCAAGGCAGGTGCAATGCAAACGGCAAGAACCAGTGCAGATAGTAACGCGACGCTCTTTGCTCGTCTGCGCCTCCCGGGAAGTTCAATACCAGTATCGTCAGGTTGTTTCATGACGCGTGGATCAATTGGACGCTGCATCTTTCTACCCTCCTTCTCGACTTTCCATTGGTCATTTTACGTTCT